>NZ_BDLP01000228.1:0-7032 GCF_001950415.1 Roseomonas sp. TAS13 | reverse complement strand
CCCTCGGCCGACCCACTCGCAAGCCGGGTTCGGTTCTCAAGCACTTCCACCCGGTCCCGTATCGCCGCGGTGTCCTGGGCCGGGCGCGAAGCCGTGTCCGAAGCGACGATCCGAATATCGCGCACCAACCCAGGATCCTGGATGGCGGGCGTGCGCTGCATCAACTCCTGCAGGCGCTCGTTCTGAAGCCCCGGCACGGTGGTCGCGAGGCGGCCCATCTCCTGCCGAAGCTGGTCCGGCATGTTCATGACCGGCCCAACCAATTTCTCCAGGTCTTGCAGCGCATAGGCCACGCGCGTCCGGTAGCTCGGATTCTCGGTCATTCCCGGCCGGTCGGCACGCTCGGCCAGAGCGGCGACGGTGTTGCTCAGGTGTGAGTCGACCTGGGCTACATGGCTTCGCACACGGTCCATCCGGTCGATGACCTCGCGCAGCGGATTGCTGGTCTGTGCCTCCGCCCGGTGCGGGCGCTCGGCAGCGACGTTGGTATCGGACATGAGGTTGGTGTTCCTTCCGGACGGTTCAGTTTGCGGCGATCGAGGGGGATGGCATCTGCACGGCGGGCGACAGCTGCCGCTCGGACGTCGCAGCCAGCAGGGAAGCCTGCACGGCCGAGCTGTAGAGGCCGACCCGGAGGTTCTGCAGGGCGAGGTAGTTGCTCATCGCCAGTTCCATCGCGATCTCCCGGTTGACGGACGCAGGCGGCATCGCCTGCAGCGAGGCGGCCCAGCTGACGCTGCTGACACGACGGCTCACCTCGAGGTCCGTCGCCTGCAGCCACGAGGCGGTGGTCACGGGTGTGCGGCCCTGGTCCTGCATCTGCTGCTGCTGCGCCGCGGTCAGCGTGACGGACGGCGCCTGCACGGCGATGCTGAAGTTCAGCACGTCCCGGGCGAGGGACATGCGGGCCGTGTAGGAACGGCGCCGCGCCGCCGCGTCCTGACCGCTGACGGAAGTCAGCTGGTCGCCGCGCAGGGCGGCCGGGACGACGGGCTGAACGAGATTGGTGGCGAAGTCGTTGGCCGCGTTGACCCCGGTCTCGCCGGCCAGCGTATCCGAACCATACAGGCTTGAGGCGCGCTGATCCCCGTTCGGCAGCTGCGAGACCGTGCAGAGGCCGGCTTCCGCCTCGCGCTGGTCGCAGTAGCGGGACAAATGCAGCTGCGTCGATGCCGCGGCCGATTGCGCCGCGCCATAGTAGGCCGGCGTGCCAGGCGCCCCCTCGCTCCGAGGGTCCATGACGTCGCTGATACCGGCCGCCAGGCGTGCCGCCTGTCCGGCTGCGGCCTGAAGGGACTGGCCGTTGTCGAGGGCGGCACAGGCCTGCGGGTTCGGGGTCTGCTCGTCGCGGATCTGCGCGTTGCGGAAGTCACGCTGGACGCGGGCGTTCGCGGTGTTCGAGGCGTCCGCGATCTGCTGCTGGGCCGAAACCTGGGCCTTCTGGTAGTTGGCCTCCTGCGTGAAGCCGTCCCGCAGCATCTGGGTGACCGACGTCTCCATCTTGGTGACGGCACCCGTGATCTGCGTGCCGATGCTGGTGATGGCATTCGTCAGGGCGGACTGCGCGGCCTGCAAGATGCCCATGACGCCGATATCCACCACAGGCATGTCAGCCCAGGCCGGAGCGGCGCCGAACACCGCGGCGCCGATCACGATGCCCGCCGCCGCCGAGAGAAGCTGTTTTTTCCACATGGCTCAGGGCACCTGGCTTGGCAGGGTGTAGCCGGTCGGCGCCGTCGCCTGCCCGTTGACGTAGAGACCCTGGCCGCCGGAATACTGCCCCGTGGTGATGCTGCCGATCGTCGGTCCGCCGCCGCCGAAGGACAGACGCGGGCACATCACGCCGCCACCGAAGCCGCCAAAGCCTAGGTTGAAGCCGCTCACGGTCAGGCCGCACTGCGCCGAGCCCATGGTCGACTGCCATGCAGACTTCACCGCGTTGCAGAGCTGTCCCTTGATCGAGTTCAGCAGGGCGGTCGGGTCGAGCAGGCTGGTGATGACGTTGAGACCGGTGCCGCTGAAGAAGTCGTCGAGACAGGTCAGTGAGGTGACGCTCTGTGGGGACTGGATGGCGCTGTCGTCGGCCTGGACGCGGGCAGCGGCGCCATCCACGGCGGCCTGGGTGATGGTAGCGCAGCCGGTGCTTCCCGTGGTCGTGCTGGCGGCCTGGGCCAGGGCAAAGCCTGGGAGTGCTGTCGTCAGCAGGACCACGAAGGCGTAGCGGCGCAGCATCACGCGGCCTCCCTATGGGAGCCTTCGCAGGCAGCCAGGAGCACCTCCAGCCGGCCCCGGCTGAAAATCCGGGCCAGCAGCTCCTGCCGGTGCATCTCCTCGACCGCCGCGCGGAGGATTTGTCCCGTTCCGCTGGGGTCGTCCTGCAGCAATCCCCGGAGCACCGCCCCGCCTTCCGGCAGCCCGGCGAAGGACAGCCAGTGCAGCAGCCTCAATAGCCGTGCGGTGCCGAGCTGAGCGAGCACCCGACGCAGGCTGTCCTGCACAGGCCTGTCCCTCAGCACAGCGGAGAGTTGCCTCGCGTCGCGGTTGAGGGAGTGGTCCAAGGCCTCACCCAGTTCGGCAAGTGCAGCCCTGACGTCGGGATCATCCTCGACAGGGCGGACGGCTCCGTTCCAGAGGGTGGCGACCGCCGGCTCCCGCTCCTGGAGCCATGACGTCACGGTCGACTTGCTGAGGTCTGGCATCGCTGCTCCTGAGGTATTGGAGCAGCCTGCGCCCCCACGGTGCGAACGGGCGTTTCGAGAGAACGAAAAGTCATTAGCCGATGGTCAGGGTGCGCCCGATCAGGACCATGCGAAGCCCGTGCTGGGTCAGAGTCGCGCCAAGTATCTGATTCCAGGGCTTTCCGCCCTTCCAGGATACCAAAGTCTCCTGATCCACGCCCTTTCGATACACCACTCGGAACGGGTACGGTACGATTTGCTTGGCGGCAAAGGAGAGCGGTACGCCGTTGCCGAATCCGTGAGCGATGCTGTACCGGGGACGGGCAGGAGCTTCTTCCGGCTCAGCTGGGGCGAGGTCCGCAGGGGAACCAACTGAGGCTGACAGGACACCCAGGGCAGGGAGCTGCGCCTGGGTGTTCGGCATGAGTTGAAAGTCAACAGGCTGCAAGGGGGACACTAAGAGGTGGAATGCGGCAAGAGACGAAGCAAAGGCGAGCATGAGATCCTCCGTGTTCAGGGAAGGATCGGCCAATCCGGTGCGAACGAGGCGGAGTGCCGTCTTTCATGACAAGGAAGCCGCGAGGTACGTCGGCGCTGACCGGCTCGACAACCGCCACGGCCTCTCCGGCGACTGTAAAAGCTCCAGCCGAACCTATTCGGCGGAAGAGCACGCCGAAGAAAGACGAGTTACTCATCACGGTCGGCCAAAGGCTTGTAGAGGTCCGGAAGAAGCGAGGCTGGTCCCAGACGCAACTCGCAAAACTCGCGGACTGTCCGACTTCGTCCGTGTTTGCAGCCGAGACCGGCGTCCACAACATTTCACTTTTGACCCTGAAGAGATTGGCCGACGCTCTGGATGTCGATATGCGTAGTCTCTTGCCGGGCCCGGAATTGTTACTTTCTCCACATGACACCAGCGTAGCCTCGCTGAAGATTATTGAGAGCGCTCTGGAATCCATCACGACCGACATGGGCCGCAGCGCAGTCATGCTCCAGCAGTTGCGCCAGCTCCTGGCTGAGGTGATGAAGCCGTCCCACCTTAAAGACAGAGGTCAGTGACTACCTTCGGTGCGAATGGAAATGGCGAAATTTTTTCCGTTAGTACCTATTTAACTTCGACAAAAGCAATTTTTGGGGGTTAGAACGTTCCGGTAGCCGCCGCCGGAGAGTTCCTGTGCCCGCATCCTCTGCCGCTTCACACGGCGCTGAATCGCCGGTGGTACTGGTCACCCTGTGCAAGCCAGCCCCCGAGGCTGTCCGCGATGACGCTGTGCTCAGTAGCTTGGTTGCGCGCGGCCACGGCCTCGACGCCATCTCAGCTTTCCTGCACCAGAGCCGAGAGCAAATCATTGAAAGCGTGGTCAGACTCAATCTGTCGACGCCGCATGACCGGCCGTTCCGTGCCCGCTCGGGACCCAAAGCCTGGAACCCCGCGGACTACCCATCTTTCATCCTCGACTGGATCTCTGGCCTCCATGCCGAAAGTATCGGGAAACGCTTCGGGCGGAGCGCAGGGGCAGTCTGGTCCAAGGCGCGGTGGTTCGGGTTACCGAAGCGTAGCCGCCGGAGCGTCTTCCGCGCCGAAGCGGACGCCGCCCCTCATAGAATCCCGGACAAGCCGCCTGCCCAGCCGGTCGAAGAACTTTGCCGTTCAGTTGTTACCGCGAGCGGCAGCATGCTAACGGTCCGGCAGCTTCCGAAGCGCAACCAGATCTTCTGGACACCGGAAGTGGATGCGGAACTCGCGAACCGATACTGGGCCAATCAGCATCACCTCGCTATCGCGCGAGAGTGGGGTGTGTCATCCGGCGCGATCCGCTCGCGTGCCACTCGCCTGCAACTGCCTCCCCGCGAGAGGTCGGAACTTGTACACCACTACGATCCATCCGTGATCGAGGGCAACAAACGAACCGCCAACTATGTCCTCCGTGAATGCAGGGCAGTCCCAGGTTGGTTCTTCTGGGCGCACCGCAACGGAGAGCGCATCAGCCGCCGTGGGAAGAGGATGAACGCTCGCAAAGGGCGCTTCGGCTTCGTCACCGACTACAGCATTGGCTGCGATGTCAGCACACTTGGGCTGTAACCGTTCGTACCAACGGCAGCGGCAATCGGTCGCGTTTCCTCGTCGGAGATCGAGCGTATGCAGAACTCAGCCACCGCGGTCCAGCGCCGCATCTCGGATCCGGACTTTCAGGCCGCGCTGGTCAGGTGGTGCCTTGGCCTGACCGGGACGATGGCCGTGCTGATGGCTTTCCTGCTCGCACATGATGCTTATATGTGGCTCAACCCGCCCGCTCCGAAGTACTTCTTCGTTGACGGCCGCAATCCTCCGCGTCCGGCAGCGGCGCTGGACAGCCCGATCGTGGACGATGTTCAGCTTCTGCAGTGGGCGGTCCACGCGATCCTCGCCACCTACAGTGTCGATTACCACAACTACCCCTCGCAGCTGAATACGGCCGGCATGGCGTTCTCGCAGCAGGGGTGGACGTCCTTCGCCAGAAGCTACATTGGCTCCGGAAATTTCGAGCAGATGAAGAAGGCCCGTCTGCTTTGCTACGCACAGGCCCAGCGTGCCGCGACGATCCCGAAAACCGACGTCATCAACGGCCGGCTTGCCTATCAGGTGCAGTTTCCGATGGTGCAGACCTGCGAGAACACGCAGCAGTTCACCACGCAGACCATGATGATGACCGCGACGGTCATGCGGACGGATGACCAAAGGCATCCTGACGGCCTCATCATCGAAGAACTCGTCGCCACTCCCCGCTGAAAGGAACAGCAGCGTTGCTCGCACGTCTTCCAAGGGCGGCTGCCGTCGCGGGCATCTGCCTTCCTGCCGTGTGTCTGGCACAGACACCAGGCCCGGCAGGCCCAGGCGCCCCGCCGGCCGTTGGGGCACAGGATGCCCAGAACGCCAACCGGCAGCGCATCCTTGACGATGCGATCCCGCTCACGCCGGACATGATCCGAGAACTCGCCCGCCGATACGGCGAGACTCAGCGGGCGCAGGAGGAGGGCGGCCTGCAGATCGCTTCGCCAGTCAGCAGGCCGCTCAACGTCACCTACGCGCCGGGGCAGGCTACCGCCATCATCCAGACGGTGCGTGGCTATCCGACAGCTGTGTCGTTCTTCGACAGCACGGGTCAGCCCTGGCCTATCGCCTGGGACAGCAACAGCAACGCCGCGAGCGTGTCCACGGGTGGTGCCGGCGGGACCGGCGAAAGCTGCAGCACGGCGCCGAGCGCCGCCGGTCCGAACGGGCGCGCCGAGATCAGCGGCTTTCAGGTCTGTGTCCCGGTCCGGGGCAGCAACACCATCCAGATCACCCCCATGTCGATCAGCCCGCGCGGCGGCCTGCTGGTGAACCTCCAGGGGGCGCCGAAGCCGATCGCCTTCATGCTGATGGCCGGGCGCGACCGCTATGATGCCGAGATCAGCGTCCACGTCGCCTCGCGCGGCCCCAACGCACGGGTGCAGATCGACACCCGGCCCAACGCTCCGTTCACCGGCGCCCCGTTCCTGACGGCCATGTTGTCGGGCGTGGCACCCGCCGATGCCGTGCCGCTCTCGGTCAGCGGCGTGTCGGCGGACGAGGCCCGCGCGTGGCGGCTCGGCGACCACGTCTATCTCCGCACCAGCTACACGCTGATGTCGCCCGCCTGGGATGGCTCGCAGAACGGCGAAGGCAACGTGACCATCTACGCGCTGCCGAACACTCCGGTGGTGCTGCTGTCCGTCAACAACCGCACGGTCTCGGCCGAATTGAGGGAGGAGCGTTGATGAGCGGCGCGGCAGACAAGGTTCGGCTCGACAGTGTGCTGGGCAAGATGCACGTGTTCAACAGCGCGGGAAAAGCAGGACCCCTGCGGCTTGTTGTGATCGGAGGAACCATCTTCGTGGTCCTGGGCACGGTCGCCGCTGTGTCCATGATCCGGCCGAGCGAGCCGCCGCAGTCGCGCACGGCCCGCATGCCGACCGTCAACCCGCTGCCCGGCGGCCCCAACACCAATCCGACCCAGGATCGGCTGGCGCTGCAACACGATCAAGGGGAAGCCGCCAGGGCGATGAGCCAGGGCCAGTCCTACACGCCGCCCTTCTCGCCGAGCCGCCCTATCAACCTCCAGGCTCCCGCAGCTCCGTCGGATGCTGCTCCCAGCATCGCGCCACCGGCCCCGGTAGTCCCTTCCCCGGCGGCCGTCCGGATCGTGCAGCCCATGCCGCCGCAACCCGTGGCCCCGGCCACCCCACCGATCCAGCGGGTGGCGCAAACCAGCCAGGGGGAAAGCCGCGATGACCAGATGTTCCGAGCCGCTGTCTCTTGATCACATCTACGCACAGCTCCACCGTAAGGCGA
>NZ_BDLP01000227.1:0-7071 GCF_001950415.1 Roseomonas sp. TAS13 | reverse complement strand
CCCATGGGCCGGCCCATCGTGAGGCGCGTCGCCGCGCCGCCGGGCGCCCGCCCCGCCGGATTCCAGCCCGGATTCCAGCTCGGGGCCAGCCCCGCCTCGCGCCGCGCCTCCGGCAGTTGCGCCTCCACCGCGGCAAGGTAGGCGGCCGCGCGTTCCGGCGTGTTGCTGTGGTAGTTCGCCGCCGAGCGCATCCAGTCGCCGCGCGTGGCATTCAGATCCTTCAGGAACCGCGCGGCATAGCGGGCATTGGACAGCGGGTCGAAGGCTTCCTCCAGGCTGGCGAAGGCGTTGGGATGGTGGTGCAGGTTGATCTGCATGCAGCCCACGTCGATCAGCCGCATCCCATCGGCCCGAAGCTGCCGCACCTCGGCAACCGCTTCCGCCCTGGTGCGGAAGAACTTGCCGCGTCCCTCCGCATTCATCGTCCAGGGCCAGGGGCCGCGCTCGCCGGTCTCCGGGTCCCGCCGCCCCGATTCCACCCGCCCGATGGCGGCCAGGAGCCCCGCCGGAAGGCCGTATTCCCGCTCTGCCGCGGCGATCGCGGCCCGGCAGAGGGTGGAGGGGGATGGGGCGGAGGTCTGGGCCCTGGCGCCCGCCATGCTGGCGAGAAGGATCAGGAGGAGGGTCAGGCAGCGGAGCATGGCCATCCAGAAGCGAGGCCCATGCCAGCATTCCCAGGCTCCGCCGGGCGGCCGGAATAGGTCAACGATCCTGCCTTGTGCGCCGCGGGAGGCTGGTCTGACCACAATTCATGCTGCGGCGCGCAAAAACGCTTGCGAACAGGTGTTTGGGAGGCTAGCTTTCGTCTTGCAGCAACACGGTGATCCCGGGTTGTTTGCCTTTCTTGGACGTTTCCTCCCTAAACTCGGCGGTGCTTTCGGGCACCGCCTTTCTTTTTGCCCGCTGCCCGGCGCGATCCGGCCGGGATCAGCGGCCCAGGAAGCTCCAGTCCGTCTCCGAAAGCCTTTGCAGCAGCGTCGTCATCCGCTGCCGCAGCGTCTCCATGGCGGGCAGGGGCGTGATCCGCCGCTCATCCATGTACAGGCCGCGCGAGATCTCGATCTGCAGCGCATGCACGTGCTGGCGCGGCCGGCCATAATGGCGGGTCACATAGCCGCCGGCATAGGGATCGTTGCGCCGGACCCGGTAGCCCAGCGACAGCAGCCCATCCTCCACCGCCCGCGTCGCGCGGGGAGAGCAGGCGGTGCCATGCGCATCGCCCAGGATCATGTCCGTGCGCCCCGCGGCGGGAACGCTGGAGGGCATGGAATGGCAGTCGATCAGCAGGCAGAAGCCGAAGCGGTGCCGCGTCTCCTCGATCAGCGAGGCCAGGGCGCCGTGATAGGGCTCCCACAGGTTCTGCACCCGGTCCATCGCCTCGGTGAAGCGGAGGCGGCGGTCATAGACGTTCTCCCCCGTGCCGGTGACGCGGGCGATGGTGCCCAGCCCGGCCCCGACCCGGGGGGAGGCCGTGTTCACCCATTCCGGCAGGGGCTCGTCGAACATGCCGGGGTCCAGCTCCCAGGGCTCGCGATTCGCGTCGCAATAGACCCGGGGAAAGGTGGCGGCGAGGAGCGGCGCGCCGAAATCCGGGGCCGCCGCGAAGATCTGGTCCACGAAGCTGTCCTCGGACCGCCGCAGCGTCAGCGGGTCCAGCCGCGTGCTGCGCAGCAGGTCGGCCGGATAGCTCCGCCCCGAATGCGGCGAGGCGAAGACCAGCGGAATGGCCTGGTGCCCGGGCCGCGAGAGAATGAAGGGCGGCTCGGTCAGCGGCGCGACATTCTCAGGCGGCGGCAGATCCATCCTGACTTTCTTACATGCCGCGATGCGGAACGTCACGCGCGGCATCTTGCTAAACCCATCGGGCCGCGATACAGGGGCGCCACACCGCGAGCGGGCGCGTAGCTCAGCGGGAGAGCGTCCCCCTGACACGGGGAAGGTCACAGGTTCAATCCCTGTCGCGCCCACCACGAACCTCCTGAAAACCTGTCGTTCCGGCGCAACGCGGCCATTCTGCCCGCGCCATCGCCGCTCCCCATGTCCGGAAGGCATGGGGCCACGAAAGGCCGCGCGCCAGCCACACCTGCTCCCGCGCTTGCCGCGGGGCTGGCATGGCCAGCGGTGCCCCCGCCGTTACCCTTCCGGCCATGCCTCCGGGAAAGCGGGGCGGACGCGCCGCCCCGATCCCGGTGATCCCGGCCTCAGCGCCCCCAGATCTCCTCGGCCAGTTCGGCGCAGAGCCGCAGCTTGGCCCATTGCTGCTCCTCGGAGAGCTTGTTCCCCTCCTGGGTGCTGGCGAAGCCACATTGCGGGCTGATGGCGAGCTGTTCCAGCGGCAGGAACTTCGCCGCCTCGTCGATGCGGCGCTTCAGCTCGTCCTTGCTTTCCAGCGTGCCGTTTTTGCTGGTGACGATGCCCAGCACGACGACCTTCTTTCCGCGCGGCACGAAGCGCAGCGGCTCGAAGCCGCCCGAGCGCTCGTCGTCGAACTCCATGAAGTAGGCGTCGATGTCGATGGCGTTGAACAGCACCTCGGCCACCGGCTCGTAGCCGCCGGAGGCGACGAAGGTGGATTGGAAATTCCCCCGGCAGAGATGCATGCTCATCGCCATGCCGGGCGGCCGCGCCCGGGTCGCGCGATTGATCATGCCGGCATAGATGTCGAGCAGCCCCTCCACATGCTCGCCGCGCCGCTTCAGCCCTTCGATCTGCTCCGGATCGCAGAGATAGGCGATGTTGACCTCGTCGAGCTGGAGATAGCGGCAGCCGGCGGCATGGAAGGCCTTCACCGCATCCTCGTAGGTCCGCCCGAGATCGTCGAAGAACCCGTCCATGTCCGGATAGACGTCGCGTGCGATCGCCTCCCGCCCGCCGCGGAAATGCACCACGCTGGGGGAGGGGATGGTCTGCTTGGCGATGGCGTGGCAGGTGCAGCCGGCGGTGAAGCGGAAATCCTCGATCATGCTGGGCTTCCAGCCGATCCGCCCGTTCACCCGCAGCTTGTGGCCGAGCGTCGCGCCCTTGAACTGGACCTTGTCCTCGGGCTCGTAGATCTCGATCCCGTCCAGCCCGCCCAGGAAGTCGTAATGCCAGTAGGCACGGCGGTACTCGCCATCCGTGGCGGCACGCAGGCCGACCGATTCCTGCTTCGCCACCACCCGGGCGATCTGCTCGTCCTCCACCTGGCGCAGCGCCTCGGCGGAGAGCTTCCCTTCGGCGCGGGCCTGGCGGGCCTCACGCAGCGCGGCGGGGCGCAGCAGGCTGCCGACATGGTCGGCGCGGAAGGAAGGAAAGGCGGGCGGCTGGCAGGGCTTGCCATCGGCCCCCGTGCGGGTGGCCTCGCGGGCGGCTGTGCTGGCGGACATGGGGTTTTCTCCTGACGTCTTCTGTCATCGCGGCCCGGTCTCCCGGCCCCGCATCCCGTCTCCGGGCGGGCCTTCGTCCCTTCTTTCCCGCCGGAACACCCCGTCCGGCGTGGCCGCGCTGACGTCAACGATGGCAGGTCTCCTGGCTCGCGCGTCATCACCATCCGCCGCCTTCCCGGGGGCGAACCCGGTGGCCCTTGGCGGTGGCTCGGCGCTGACAGTTGCGGGGGCAGCCATGGCTTCGCACCATGTTCCCGTTTTAATCCGCGAGGGAACCATCGCCCTCCGGTGTAGGGGAGGCACGGCCTTCCCGGAAGGGGTGGCAGGCCACGCGGGCGCCGGAACGGAAAAGGGCCGGTGCCCTTGTCCGGCACCGGCCCTTCCCGATCCTTGGCCATCCACCCCCGGGGGGCGGGGAGGGGCCTCAGCCCGCCAGCGCGGCCTCGCCGTCCAGCACCGCCGCCACGGCATGCACCACCGAGGCGATGCGCACGGCAGCCTGCACCTGCTCCTGCGTCATCCCATGCTGGCGCACCACCTTCTCGTGGCTCTCCATGCACATGCCGCAGCCGTTGATGGCGGAAACGGCGAGCGACCAGAGCTCGAAATCCACCTTCTCCACGCCCGGCCGCGCCATGACGTTCATGCGCAGCTTGGCCGGCATGGTGGCGTAGTCGCCATGCACCAGATGCGTGAAGCGGTAATAGACGTTGTTCATGCCCATGATCGCCGCCGACGCCTTGGCCGCGTTCAGCGCCTCGGCCGAGAGCTTCGGGCCGAACTCGGCGACGATGTTCTTCGTCACCACGATATTGCGCGAGGCAAGCGCGCTGGCGATGAAGGTGCCGGCCAGCTGCTGCTCCGTCAGGAGCGTCTCGGCGGCGAGCGAGCCGAGGTTCAGCTTCAGGTCCTTGGCGTATTCGGGCAGCATGTTGCGCAGGGCGTCGAGCGACATCCTGTGAACTCCTCTCCGGTTGTGTTCGGTGGGCGGAACCGGCCCTCGGGGGCGCCCATGCGCCCGGTGCCCGCGGCTTTCGCGGAACGGTTCCTCCCGGGCCAGGGGAAGGGCCAGGGGAACGGGACGAGGGAACGGGGCGGCCGGCTCGGCACACCGTCCCCGGGGGCGCGAAACCCCCGGAGCGCGGTCAATCCGTGGAAGCTGGCCTCAGGCGGCCGGCTTCAGGACCTCTTCGCCCTGCTTCCAGTTGCAGGGGCACAGCTCGTCCGTCTGCAGCGCATCGAGGACGCGCAGCACTTCCTGCGGGTTGCGGCCGACGTTCAGGTCGTTGACGGAGGCGAAGCGGATGATCCCCTCCGGGTCCACGATGAAGGTCGCGCGCAGCGCCACGCCGGCGTTCTTGTCGAGGATGCCGCAGGCCGTGGACAGCTCGCGCTTGATGTCGGCGAGCATGGCGAAGGGCAGGTCCTTCAGGTCGGCATGGTGCGTGCGCCAGTTCATGTGCACGAACTCGCTGTCGATCGACACGCCATAGACGACGGCGTCACGGTCGCTGAAATCCGTGTTCAGCTTGCCGAAGGCCACGATCTCGGTCGGGCAGACGAAGGTGAAGTCCTTCGGCCAGAAGAAGACGATCTTCCACTTGCCGGCATCCGAGGCGTCGGAGACCTCGGTGAAGGCGGTGTTCATGTTCAGCCCCTCGGGGCCACCCTTCACGGCGGTGAGCTGGAAGGACGGGAACTTGTCGCCGACGGTCAGCATGCAGTGATCCTCTTCCCAAAAGAATTCGGTCGCTTCCGGACGGCGCCGCGATGGTGACCCCCGGGCCCGTCCGGCCGGAGGCTGATTCCCGCCCCCGCGCCGTGGCCGGGTATGACGCAGGTGCAGCACGGGTTCAAATGAATAGTTTTCGTCCTTATGATCGGCTGCACCGATGACCGCCTATCCCAGCCCGCAACAGCTCCGCTACCTCGTCGCCCTGGCGGATCACGGCCATTTCGGCCGGGCCGCCACCGCCTGCGCCGTCAGCCAGTCCACCCTTTCGGCCGGGATCATCGCCCTGGAGCGGCAGCTCGCCACGGCGATCCTGGACCGTGGCCCCTCCAAGCGGCCCGCCTTCACCCAGGTGGGACTCGAGATCGTGCAGCGGGCGCGCGACGCGCTCGCCACGCTCTCGGCGGTGGCGGAAACGGCGGCCACGGCGCATGACCCGCTGAGCGGCCCGCTGCGCTTCGGGCTGATCCCCACCGTGGGCCCCTTCCTGCTGCCACGCCTGATGCCCGCCCTGCGCGGCGCCTTCCCGCGCCTGCGGCTCTGGCTGAGGGAGGACCTGACGCAGAACCTGGTGGCCGACCTGGAGGGCGGCCGACTCGACCTGCTGCTCCTGGCACTGCCCGTGGCCTCGGCCGACCGGCTGGACGTGATGCCGCTGGCGGAGGACCCGTTCCTGGCGGCCCTGCCGCCCGGGCACCGGCTGGCCGCGCGCAACATCCTGCCGGCCTCGGCCCTGTCCGGCGAGCGGCTGCTGCTGCTGGAGGACCGGGTGGAGCGGCTGGGCTGGATGCCGCAGCCGGCGGCGCTGGAGGCCCTGGCCGGGGCGGATATCGGCCTCGTCCTGTTCCAGCCCGGGGTGGAGAACCACCGCCTCGCTTTGCCGCACAAGCTGTTCGACTGCATGCTGGCCGGCCTGCCGGTGATCGCCCCGGATTTCGCCACCGAGGTCGCCGACGTGGTGCGGGACAGCGGCTGCGGCCTGCTGGTGGACACCGCCTGCCCCCGTGCCATCGCGGCGGCGGTGGAAACCCTGCGCGACCCCGCCCTGCGCGCCCGGATGGGCGCGGCGGGACGCGAGGCCGCCCTGGGGCGTTACGGCTGGGCTGCGGAAGCCGAACGTCTGACCGGCCTTTACGGGCGCTTGGCCCCCCTCCCCGGGAGGGGCTAGACGAGGATGGATGGCGCCCAGACGCATCCTGCTGAACTTCCTCGTGGACCTCGCCCTGGCGGCGGCGGCCCTGCCGCTCGCCCTGTGGCTCGACGCACCCGGGGACTGGCCACCGGCCCTGTGGTGGCCGCCCGCCCTGATCGGCGGGCTGGGGGCCTTCCTGCTGGGGGCCGTGCCGCTGCGGCTGGCCCGGCAGTACTGGCGATTCTCCGGCCTGCCGGACATGCTGGCCGTGCTGGCCGCCGCCGTGACCATGGCCGCGCTCTTCTCGCTGGGCCTGTTCGTGGCCGGGCCGGTGCGCGGCTGGGGGCCGCCCAGCATCGCCTTCCCCTTCCTCCATGCCGGATCGCTGGTCGCCCTGCTGGGCGCGGCGCGCATGGCGGTGCGGATGCGCCACACCCATTACCGGGGTGCCCGCGCCCTGTCCTCGGGAGAAGCCCCGGCCCGCACGGTGATGCTGGCCGGCGCCGGCGATGCCGCCGACCTCTTCCTGCGCGCCCTTTCGGCGCAGCGCGTGCCGGGCTTCCGGGTGCTGGGCATCCTGGCGCCCCGGGCGCGGCAGGCCGGGCGGCGAATCCTGGGCGTGCCGATCCTGGGCGCGCTGGACGATGCGGACGAGGTGCTGGAGCGGCTGCGGGAACAGAACCGGCTGCCCGCCACCCTGGTTCTGGTGGGCAGCGACGTTTCGGGCAAGGAGCTGGAGGCGCTGCTGGATGCGGCCGACCGCCACGGCGTGACCGTGCGCCGCGCCCCGCGCCCGACCGCGCTGGACCCCACGGCGCCGGAGCGGCAGCGCCCGGACGGGG
>NZ_BDLP01000226.1:0-7112 GCF_001950415.1 Roseomonas sp. TAS13 | reverse complement strand
GCCCGGGGTCCGGGGACCGGCTTCGGTCCCCGGCGGAGAGGGGGTCCGGGCGGAGAGGCGGTGCCTCTCCCCCGGCGGCCAGCCACGAAGCGCAACGCGGGGGCCACCCTTGGCCCGCCTCTCAGATCAGCCCGAGTTCCCGCAATTCGCGGCGCAGGCGGGGCGGCAGGGCGTCCAGCCCTTCCGCCACCGGGCCATCGGCCGGAAGGTCGGGCGGGGCTGCTTCCGGCTGGAGGTAGCGCCAGCCCTGGAAGGGCTTTTGCGGGCGCATTTCCACCGGCACCAGTTCCGGATCGAGCACGAGGCCGACCTGGGCGCGGCCATCGGCGGTCTGGCCTTCCTCCAGCCCGACCAGCCTTTGCCGGACGCGCACGAAGCCGGCCACCACCCAGTAGATGGAGCCGCCGGCCATGAGTTCCCCGCCCCGGCGCGGGATCATCCGCGTCCAATGGCGCAGCGGCGGCTGCTCGGCGAGGCGGCGGGCCTGGATCTGGCGCAGTTCGGCCACGTCCTTGGGGCCGACGGAAAGCTTGATGAGGTGCAGCACGGTGGCGCCCATCTGCGCCGCCCCACGGCCATCGGCAAGGTCCGTCTGTGCCCGCCATGATGGAGCAGGGGCGCGCGGGACGCAGATGTGATGGTATGCGGGGGCGCCGGACGGATTGAGCCACGGCATAAGGGGACCTGGACGGTCCGCCTTCCGGGGCGGGAAGGCGCGCGGCAGGGCGGAAGCGGCTTCCGCCGGTCCGGAGGAGTGATGGAGCGATGGAACAGGACAGGCTGGAGCGGCACGGGATCGGCAGCGGAACGCTGCGGGCGGTGATCTCGATCCAGGGCGCCGAGCTCCAGTCCCTGCGCGATGCCTCCGGCGAGGAATGGCTCTGGCAGGCGGGACCGGCCTGGCCGCGCCATGCGCCGGTGCTGTTCCCCATCGTCGGCCGGCTGCCGGGCGACACGCTGCGCCATGCGGGCGGGACGAGCCGGATGACGCAGCACGGCTTCGCCCGGGACCGCCGCTTCACCTGGCTCGCCCTGACCGAGACGGCCTGTGCGCTGCGCCTGACGGAGGATGCGGAAACGCTCGCGGCCTATCCTTTTCCCTTCACCCTGGATGTCGCCTTCGCCGTGGCCGAATCCGCGCTGGCCTGCACCGTGACGGTGGCGAATACGGGCGAGGCGCCCCTGCCCTTCTCGGTCGGCGCGCATCCGGCCTTCGCCTGGCCGCTGCCGCGCGGCGGGGCGCGGGAGGAGCATGGCGTGACCTTCCTGCCCGATGCCGCGGTCCCGCCCGGCACGCTGCGCGACAGCCTGCCGGTGCGGCGGCTGTCCAACGGGCTGCTCGACCGGGCGGAGGTCCTGCCACTGCGCCAGGGCCGGCTGCGGCTGGAGGACGAGCTGTTCCGCAAGGACGCGCTGGTGATGACGCGGCTGCCCGCCCATGCGCTGCGCTATGACGGCCCGGGCGGCGCGATGCTGGAGATGGTGTGGGAGGGCTACGAGGATTTCGGACTCTGGTCCAAGCCGGGGGCGGAGTTCCTCTGCCTGGAGCCCTGGGCGGGCCATGCCAGTCCGCTCGGCTGGGATGGGGAGTTCGCCGGCAAGCCAGGCGTGATCCTGCTGGAGCCGGGGCGGGCGCGGCGCTTCCATTGGACGGTGACGCTGCGCCCCGCCGCCTGATGGCGCTGCCCCGGCGTGCCGCCCCCCCCCTGGGACGGGGCCGGGAATCCCGGGCGGAATCCGCCCGGCCTCGATTGACCCGCTGCGCCGGCGGAGGCACGGTCCGCGCCGTTCCGAGACAATCCCGTGACGCCCGGCGCCGCCGTGCCGGCGTCCGCGCAACGAGGATACGCCGTGACCGAAACGCCCCTGGATGCGATCAAGCGATTCGAGGATGAGCTGATCGCCATCCGCCGCGACATCCATGCCCATCCCGAGACGCGCTTCGAGGAGCATCGCACCGCCGCGCTGGTGGCGACGAAGCTGCGCGAATGGGGGATCGACGAGGTCACCGAGGGCGTGGGCGGCACGGGCGTGGTCGGCACGCTGCGCGGCACCCGGCCGGGGCAGCGGGCGATCGGGCTGCGCGCCGACATGGATGCGCTCTTCATGGAGGAACGGACCGGGCTGCCGCATGCCTCCACCGTGCCGGGGAAGATGCATGCCTGCGGCCATGACGGGCACACCGCCATGCTGCTCGGCGCGGCGAAGTACCTGAGCGCGAACCGCGACTTCGCGGGGACGGTGCAGCTGATCTTCCAGCCGGCCGAGGAGGCCGGGACCGGCGCGCCGGCGATGATCCGCGACGGGCTGTTCGAGCGTTTCCCCTGCGATGCCGTCTATGGCATGCACAACAGCCCCGGCATCCCGGTGGGGCAGTTCGCGATCCGCCCGGGACCGAACCTGGCGGGGGCGGATTTCTGGGGCGTGACCTTCACCGGCACCGGTGGGCATGGCGGCGCGGCGCCGCATCTGGCGACGGATGCGACGGTGGTGCTGGGGCATTTCCTGCTGGGCGTGCACACCATCGTGGCGCGTTCGCTGGCGCCGACGGAGCCCGCGGCGGTAAGCGTCGGGCATGTGCATTGCGGCACGCCGGAATCACCGAACGTGATGCCGTCCAGGGTGCTGGTGCGCGGCACGGCGCGGTATTTCGAGCAGAGGACGCAGGAGACCATCCGGCGCCGCCTGCGCGACCTGGCCGAGGGGCTGGCCGCGACCTATGGCGTGACGGCGGAGCTGGAGTACCAGCCGCTCTGCATCCCCACCGTGAACGACGTGGAGAAGACCGGGGTGGCGCGCGCCGCCGCCGGGGCGGTGGTGGGCGCCGCGAAGGTCGGCGAGATCCCGATGAGCACGGGCGGCGAGGACTTCGCCTTCATGCTGCGCGAGAAGCCCGGCGCCTTCATCCGCATCGGCAACGGCGTGAACCCGGATGGCAGCTTCCACAACGTCCATACGCCGCTCTACGACTTCAACGACGAGGCGCTGGCGCCGGGGGCGGCCTACTGGGCGAGCCTGGTGCGGCATGAGCTGGGCTGGGCGGGCGAGGAGGAGGCGCGGGCGGCCTGAGGGACGCGATGACCTTCCACGGCCCGGCGCCCTGGCGGCCGGGCCTGCCTTCCCGGCGGATGGGGCGTGCCGCGCCATGCCCGCCGCCGGGACCGCCATCCGCGTCCCATGGGGCCGGGCGGAACCGACAACGGAAAGAACACGGCCGATGATCAAGACAGTTTCCCGCCGCGCGGCGCTGCTCGCCTCGCTGTTCCTGCCGCTCTGCGGCACGCTTGCCGCGGCCCCCGCCCAGGCCGAGCCGCTGTCGCTCGCGGTCAGCGCGCCGCCGGCCAGCATCG
Source organism: Roseomonas sp. TAS13 (assembly GCF_001950415.1). NCBI lineage: Bacteria > Pseudomonadati > Pseudomonadota > Alphaproteobacteria > Acetobacterales > Roseomonadaceae > Roseomonas > Roseomonas sp. TAS13. The sequence continues at coordinate 3,762 of NZ_BDLP01000226.1, read as the reverse complement.
ACCCGCACTACTACACGCTGACGCCCAGCATCATGCTGTCGTCGCACATCTTCAGCCGGCTGGTGCAGCGCGACGAGAAGTCGCGCGTGGTGCCGGACCTTGCGGAATCCTGGAAGCTGGTGGACGACACCACCTGGGAGTTCAAACTGCGGCCGGGGGTGAAGTTCCACAACGGCGCCGACTTCACCGCGGAGGACGTGGCCTATTCGCTGGAGCGCGTGCCGATGGTGCAGAGCCCCAGCTCCTTCTCCGTCTATACGCGCGACATCGCCGACGTGCAGGTGGTGGACCCGCTGACCGTCCGGCTGAAGACCAACGGCCCCTCGCCGCTGCTGCCGGCCAACCTGGCGAACATCTTCATCGTCTCGCGCTCCGTCGCGGCGAATTCCAGCACGGCGGATTTCAACAGCGGCAAGGCGGCGATCGGCACCGGGCCGTACAAGTTCGTCTCCTACGACCCGAACAACCGGGTGAAGCTGGCGCGCGACGACGGCTACTACGGCGAGAAGCCGGCCTGGGAAACGGTGGACTACCGCATCATCAGCAATGACGGGGCGCGGGTGGCGGCGCTGCTCTCGGGCGACGTGGCGCTGATCGACGCGGTGCCCACGGCGGATGCGGCGCGGCTGCGCAAGGACGACCGGCTGACCGTTGCCGAGGCCAACAGCACGCGGCTGATCTTCCTCGGCCTGGACGAGGAGCGGCAGGAGGGCTCGCCCGACATCGCCGGGCCGGATGGCGGCAAGCTGGAGAAGAACCCGCTGCGCGACCACCGGGTGCGCGAGGCGCTGAGCATCGCCATCAACCGGCCGGCCATCGTGTCGCGCGTCATGGAGGGCGCGGCGCTGCCCTCCGGCCAGTTCATGCCGCCGGGCGTCTTCGGCTACGACCCCTCCATCCCCGTGCCCGCCTTCGCGCCGGACCGGGCGAAGGAGCTGCTGGCCCAGGCGGGCTATCCCAACGGCCTCAGCATCATCCTGCGCGGGCCGAACGACCGCTACGTCAACGACGCGCAGATCCAGCAGACCGTGGCGCAGATGTGGACGCGCATCGGGGTGAGGACGCGGGTGGAGGCGCAGCCGCTGGCGACGGTGATCGGGCGGCTGAACCGCTTCGAGGCCTCGGCCTATCTGCTGGGCTGGAGCAACTCCACGGGCGAGCCTTCCTCCTCGCTGAAGGCGGTGCTGGGCACGCGCGACCCGGCGCTGGGGCGCGGGTTGTCGAACTACGGGCGCTATTCCAACCCGGAATTCGACAAGCTGGTGCAGCAGGCGCTCGGCACGCTGGACGACAAGGCGCGCGAGGGGCTGATGCAGAAGGCGATGAAGATGGCGATGGAGGATGTCGCCATCATCCCGCTGCACCTGCAGAAGAGCGTCTGGGCGATGCGCAAGGGCTATGCCTATACGCCGCGCGCCGACGAGGAGACGCGGGCGATGGGGCTGCGGCCGGCGAAGTAGGGCCGGCGGGCGCGCGGCTCCCCACCGGGCACGCGGGACGGGCGCCCGTCCGGGACGGACAGGCCGGGGCCGTGCGCCGAGCCGCAGAGGGCGGGCTTCTTCGCGGCCCTGTCCTGCGCTAGCCTCGGTGGAACAAGGAAGGCCCGCGCCGCGTCCGGGCTGCCCGCGCCCGGACGCCACGGGGAGAGCCTTCCATGCCCCCGGCCCCATCCCGGGCCGGGCGGCCCCGGAAAGGAACGCCCATGCCAGCATCGATCCCCGTCAGATCCGCTCCCCGCCCCGGTCCGGCCAAACCCGCCGGGCGGGAGGGCCGCTGATGCGCCCGAACCGCGTCCGCGAGATCGCCCGCGCGGGCGGGGCGGCGATGAACGGCTGGTGCGGCATCCCCGCCCCCTATGCGGCCGAGCTGCTGGGCCATGCGGGCTATGACTGTGTCACCGTGGACATGCAGCACGGGCTGATCGGCTTCGAGACCGCGGCGGCGATGCTCCAAGCGATCTCCGCCACGCCGGCGCAGCCGCTGCTGCGGGTGCGCTCGAACGATCCGGGGCTGGTGATGCAGGCGCTCGATGCCGGGGCCTATGGTGTCATCTGCCCGCTGGTGAACTCGGCGGAGGAGGCGCGGCGCTTCTCGGAGGCCTGCCGCTATGGCCCGCGCGGCGGGCGCTCCTTCGGCCCGGCGCGCGGGATGCTCTATGGCGGCCCGGATTATTTCGATCGCGCGAACGACGAGGTGCTGGCCCTGGCGATGATCGAGACCCGGGGCGGCGTGGCGGAGATCGATGCGATCCTCGCCCTGCCGGAAATCGACGGCGTCTTCGTCGGGCCGAACGACCTCTGCATCGAGATGGGCGAGCGGCCGTCCTCCGAGCCGGAGGCCGGGACGCGCGCCGGCACGGCCATCGCGCATGTGCTGGCGCGCAGCCGCGCCGCCGGGAAGATCGCCGGGATCTTCTGCTCCGACGGGCCGGCGGCGGGGCGTCGGGCGAAGGAGGGCTTCCAGCTCGTGAACCCGGGATACGATGTCGGCTTCCTCGCCGGCGGGGCGCGGGCCAACCTAGCGGCGGCGCGGAACGTTTGACCGTCATGGCCGATCCGCTCCTGCTGCTCCCCGGACTGATGTGCGACGCACGGCTCTGGGGGCCGGTGCAGGAGCGGCTCTGGGCCCTGGTGCCGGAGCGGGACCGCTATGCTGGCGCGCATGTGGCGGCGCTGCGCGGGGCGCGCAGCGCGCCCGACCTCGCGGCGCGGCTACTGCGCCATGCGCCCCCGCGCTTCGCCCTGGCCGGGGCGGCACTGGGGGCCATGGTGGCGCTGGAGATGGTGGCGCAGGCGCCGGAGCGGATCACACGCCTGGCCCTGCTGGCCGGGGATGCGCGGCCGGACGCGCTGGAAAAGGCGCCGGCGCGCTTCCGCCTGCTGGAGGCGATGGAGCGCGAGGGGGCGCGCACCATGGTGGCGCGTGAGTTCTGGCCCGATGCGGTGCCCGCGGCGCGGCGGGAGGATGCGGCGCTTTTCGACCTGCTTTGCGACATGGCCGATACGCTCGGCCCGGCGGTGCTGCGGGAACAGACGGCGGTGCTGATCCACCGCGCCGACAGCCGGCCACGGCTGGCGGCGATCCAGGTGCCGGTGCTGCTGATCAGCGGCGAGGAGGATCGGCTCTGCCCGCCCGCGCGGATGCAGGAGATCGCCGAGACGGTGCCGGGCGCGCGGGCGATGCTGCTGCCGGGCGTGGGGCACCTGCCCTCCCTGGAGGCGCCGGAGGCGGTGGCGGCGGGTTTCGCGGAGTGGCTGGCCGCCTGAGGGACGGACCCGGCGTTGCGCCTGGCGGGGGAAAGGCCCTGCCTTTTCCCCGGAGGCTACCGTACGGGCTGGCTCAGAACTGCCGCAGCAGGCGGTCGTAGTAGTCCAGCTCCTGCGCCGGGCGCTCGCGCTCGCCGACGCGGCGTCGCAGCTCCTCCTGGATGCGGCGGGTGCGCAGCATCTCCGCCTGATCGGGCACGCGGGTGTCGTTGCCGTCGCTGGCCGAGCCGGCATTCTCGCGCGTCGAACGGCCGAGCGGGTCGCGGCCGCGGCCCTGGCCGCTCGCCTGGTCCTGGCCCTGGCCGCCGTCCTGACCGTTGCCGGGCTGGTCGCCGGCCATGCCGGGGCCGTCGCCTTCCTCGCCCTCGCCTTCCCCCTCGCCCTGCTGGCCGTCGCCCTGCTGCCCGGGGCCGAACTGGCGCCGCATCGCCTGGGCCATCTGCCGGCCGCCTTCGGTCAGCTCGCGCAGGGCCTGCTGCTGCTGCGCCTCTGTCTC
>NZ_BDLP01000225.1:0-7160 GCF_001950415.1 Roseomonas sp. TAS13 | reverse complement strand
GTCGATCAGCGCCGCCAGCCGCACCAGTTCGTGCCGCCCATCGATCATGTCGACCAGCCGCGGCCGCAGCAGATCGGCCTGTTCCGGCGGGCGCGGGCGGTGCTTCATGCCCACAAGATTCGCAGGGCTTGTCGTCGAAAACAATCGAACCCTGCAAATCCAGGTCGCCGAGCCCGGAAAATCTCACAGCTAGATCAGTGCCTTACGAGTTATTCAAGGCCGACTCGCTAAGGCCTGCGGAATAACTGAGACGACATGGCTGAAGCGGATAAGACGCGCGTCTTTCTTCGGTTGATGGTCTAAGATTTCTAACCTGCCGCGAAACCTATAAATATCGCCAAAACCCGCCGCTTTCAGCAACAAGCCTGCAAGGTCATCAGGTACACGAAGGACGTTATAACGGATCCCGAGACGCGTATCTTCCTCGTTGCGTCCGCGTGTCCTGTCGCAGAAAAATTTGTCTGCATCGTTTCCGTAGCGCTTCCCGATTTTTAGCAGGATGCTCCGAAAATTTTCACGACCATCAAGGTCCGCGCCACCGTTATAGGATGCGACAGGCTCGAGCTTCTCCTTCAGCTCAAACTGCTGGTTGTCGAAAATCTCGGGTTCCACGGCGCGGCTGTTCATCGTCAGATATTCGGCGCTACGTGCAGTCTCCATGGCTGCCCGAGCCGAAAAAATGGCGGCCTGCCGCTGAGCGGAATGAGCGACACTCCTGGTCAGTCTTTCGCAAACCTGCACCATATGGCGCAGGTGGCGATTGTCCGCGATGTCGGCAGTCTCTTCGGTCCCCCGCCCGACAAGGCGCTGCGCCGTCGGCTTGCGAGCATACTGCCGAAACGTCGCTGCATTGGGACGTAGCTGCGCAATCCGAGTCTCCGTCGTGATCTCGCGAAGGCTTAGCGCAGGATTATCGATCACTCGCCGCGCTGCGGACGCAAAGGCTGTCAGTGCTGAAACCAATTCGGTGTCCACAGAGGGGGCCCCACTGGTCGCCGTGGCTGTGCCGAAGCCCATCACCAGCCAGATCAGGTCCTGCTGGAAATCCCGCAGATACTCCTCGAGCTGAGCCCGCCCGACGCCCGTTGCTACATTTTCAACAATCAAGCGATGGTTGCCGATTGCTATCTCGAACCGGCCCATGGTCCGGTGCAGTTCGCTGAGATGTCGCTTCGTTTCGGCATCCCATTCGCCATTCTGCACCCACCAGACCCCGCCATGCCCATCATCAACCGCAAGCATGGGGTGCCGCTCGCCCTGGGCGCTGATGAAAACCGGCGTCTCGCAGGCCAGAATCCCGCTTAAGCGCAGCCCCAGCCAGGGGTGCATGTCATGAAATATCTGCGTCTCAACGGTCATTGCCCCGCTGGGATCAGGCTGGATTTCTATTGGCTCTGGCGCGACCTCAATTCCCCGGGCGCGGCCTTGTTCCTGCCATTCTATGTTGAGGTAGCGCGCATCAATGGACGACTGCATCAACGCAACCAGTAGTTAGCGATCCCGTTGTTCCCTTCGGCCGCAGCGATCACGCGGTCCAGCGCGTCTACGCAGGACTCGGTGACCGTACCGAGATCCAGCCCCACCATCTGGGTGGCCAGACTATCCCGTAATGCGATCAGGATGTTCCGCTTGTTGCGCCCGTCGCCACCGACCCGGCCCGTGTCGAGCATCAGCTTTGGAAGGATCTTGTGCAGGACTACATTATTCAGCGCAGCCTGCCGCCCGATGCCGCAAAGCTTCGCTTCGCGGATGTAGTTCACGGCCTGACGTATACCGCGGAGTCCAAATTCGACACCCAGGGGATCAAGATGCTGGCGAGCTTGCTCAGCCAGAAACCCTGCATCTGCGTCCGTCCGGTCGAATGGGGGATAGTCCGCGCGAGAACCTAGATCACGGGCTGACAATCTCAGCGGCTGGTCCAGATCGAGGGCGAGTTCCTCAATTTCGGCTTCGAGTCCCTCCCAATCAGTGAGGACTGGATTGCGGAAGCGCAGGACATGCACACGATCGAGTACTTTGGGCGAAAGGTAATGCGTCGTTTCATCAATGTTGATTGCGCCGATTATCCGGACATTTGGAGGGAACCGCAAACTAGTCGGCGTACGAACAATCGCCGCGAGTGCACGCCGAAGTCGCGCATGATGCAGGAGCACCGATTCCGCGTCCTGAAAGCCGCCGAGTTGGTGGAGCAGGCGGTTCGCATCCTCGTTCTTCAGCAAATCCTCCATTGTGGCGGTCTCCGGTAGGCCGGAGCGTGCACGTGCCTCAGATTCGATTGTCAGGAAAAGTCCGTTTTCCACTACAGCATGTCGTTCCTCGTCAGAGGTGTAGAGCGAGATGACGGGGCTTTCGCTACGGATTTCAAGAAGACTCAGAAAATCTGCAAAATAATGTTCAACTCGGGCGAGGTTCATCTCGTCGAGACAAATGAAATGCGGGACCTCGGGCTCCTTCGCTGCAGCCTGAAGCGCCAGGAGAAAAGGTGTAGCCTGATAGCTGCGCTGAATTGGGTTGTAATAGCCGAGCAGATCCTCAGGTCCGGTCCAGTTCGGCTTGACAGGAATCACTGTGCAACGCCCGCCGATGGATTCAGCTACGGCACGAATCAGACTAGTTTTTCCTGAGCCGGAATCACCGGCCAGCACGAATAAATCATGGGTTCGAACCAGCGCGAGGAAGTCACGCAGTTGCGCTCTCGAGAACAGCATGCCGCGCTTCCATAGCCTCGCCTGTATGAAAGGCGCCAACTGGGCGAAATCGCCGCCTAAAGCGGCCCCAAAATCTTGACCTGGGCGCGTGTCGAGAACGTCCGCCTCGGGGAGAAGAGCGTCAACATCATCCCGATCGATCAGGTTGAGCGCGACCAAGCGACGGCTCTTCTCAGCCAGAAGATCGGCAAGATGACGGAAGCGCTCTGCTATGATTTTTTTCTTCCATAGAATTTGATTTTCAAGTTCTTCAAGGCTGATCCGCTCGGACTGGATCGTTTGCTGCACCTCCTCCAATTCTACTCCTAAACTAATCTTTAATTTTTCGATCCGAGCAGTATCTTCGTCTAGTCGAATCTGTTGCTCACTGATTTCCTTTTCTATTATTTCCCGTGCAGCTGCAGTGATTTTGTGCCCAGCTTCCGAGCCAGCGACCAGAATGTTCCATTGCGCTGGAATATCACTCAGAAGGCGTAAGGAGCCGAGCCGGACGTCGCACTTGTGAGGATTATTATGCCTTTCGCGCTCCCTGACGGGCGACAGTTGCAGTTCGGCCACGACCCACAGACTTTCGGCCAGTGCCTCGCTTAGATTAGTGAGGCGCCTGATTTCGGGCGGCGGCACGAAGGCACTCTGACTGCGGATTTTGGGCAGGGGATAGCGCAGGCTGGCGCCGGATTCTGGGTGCGCCAGATCGTCGAGAAAGAAGATCGAGCGACCGTCGGCCAGCACCTGTCGACTTAATTTACCAATCACGGTGAGCGGGGCATCCGTCGCAATCCCCCAGGCAGTGCGAAGCTCCTGCAATAATAGAGGGTCCTGCGCGTTAGCTTCCGCCAACCCACGCCCGGCTGGGCGAACCGAAATATCGCTGCTCAATTAGAATCTCTACTGAACGCCATTGGCATATAGGCTCTTTCGCAAGCGCTTAACTCCACATTTAGTGACAGCGACACCTGAACCATCCTACAAGCCCCGTGCACTACTAGCCCCCTTCATGCCTGCGTACCGACAAGCGCGCCAGATTTCACCCTATCCTGGGTGTAACTATGCCAGTCCACGTTCCCGCGCCGATGTCGGTTGATGAGGGTGTCAGCCTTGGCTGTCCAGCGGAAGGGCTTTGAGGCTGAACGAAGGTTATGAGCATCGCATCGAACGGTTTTGGAAAAGCCACGCTAGCTCGAGGCCGCATCGGACTTGCACGCGCTACTTCTGCGTCGCCTTGGGAAGGCCGACCATCTACGCCTGTACCTCGTCAAACGGATTCAACGTTTGCACTCCAAGCCCGCTGACGTCGGCCGTGTTGCGAGTGACCAGAACGAGATTGTGCACCTGCGCTGTAGCGGCGAGCAGGGCATCAATGACGGGGACGGATCGTGATACCGACATCCGCCCCCATGCGTCGGCCACCGCTGGATCCACGCCGATGACGCGAGCGCCAAACACGTCGGACACTTCGCGAAGCCAGCGCTCCAGCCCTCGCGCCTTCACCGGATCACGAGGGCGGACGCTCTCGATTCCCTTTCGGATCTCGCCGAGTGTCAACGCGCTGAGGAACAGGTCGCGATCCTCGACCGCCGCCCACCAGGAGGCGACGCTCGGGTGGCATCGCGGCCCCTTCCGGATCTCCGAAATGACGTTGGTGTCGACGAGCCAAGTCATAGGTCGATCGGACGTCCAGTATCGCGGGATCGGGTGAGATCGATGTCCTCCAGCGGCGCCGCGGCGAGCAGGTCCTTCAGGCTGCGCGTCAGCTCCGGCCCAAAGCGGCGACGGAGCAGCGCGCGCGCCTCACCGGCCTGATCGGGGTCGGCAAGCGCTGCTGCCACCGCCCGAACGAGCGGCGCATCCTCGCCGAGTACCTGCACCTCGATGCGCTGTAGGCCGAGGGCGCGCAGGCGGCGCCGATGCTCGGCGACAGCGGAGGGCGGCTTGGGTGTGGACTTCGCAGGCATTGAGGGCCCTCAATCAGTTTCCGGAAATATACCCGGAAAGGCGGGCAGGACTCAAGGAAACGCTGGCGCGGCCTGTGACGAGGTGGCAGCGGCTGCAAGGTAACGTCCACAGGCAGCTGGTCACGGGTCCGCGTTGACCATCATGGTGACGACGACGCAACATCACCCGATTAAATCATAAGAGGCCTTAATGCGAATCCCCTTCCTCGGGCGCCGTTCCGAGGTCTACCGCACCGCGGAGGCGCTGGTCCCGGTCCGCAAGGTGCTTGAGGATACGGCAAGGGCGCTGGCGGAGAAGTCGAGGCGGCCCCTTAACTTAAGGCTGCCGCCAGCTGTAGGTGCCGCCGCAGGAACTGTCGCGGGTGGAGCTGCTGGCTTTGCGGGAATGACGGTCGGCGCGGCGAGTGGCGCGTCCGGCGCTGCCGCCATGACGTCGGGGCTCGCTGCGGCCGGCAGCTTGATCGGTGGGGGGATGCTCGCCGGCATGGCGGTGATTGCGGCGCCGGCAGTCGTGCTTGGGGTGGCCGGGTACGCCGCCCTCGCAAACCACAACCACAAGAAGCTGGTCGTCCAAAAGCAGGCAATCCTCCAGGAGGCGTTGCGCAAGCAATCTGCTGTCCAGGAGAGGTTGCGAGCCGATCTCGACAACCGGGAAGCAGACGTGGCGCACCTGCAGGCACTCTCGGCCCGGCTGGCCGAGATCATTGAGAACCTGCGAGGCGACCTTGACCAAGCGGCCTGAGGGCTACGACGACGAAATCCGGGTTGCTCGGCACCTGAAGTCAGGCCTTGATGATCTCGATGCTCGGGCTGCGCGGCTCTCCGCCAACACCGCCGGTGCAATTGCTCGCGCAGAGGGCCTTCTCCGCCAGTTTGGAACTGCGGTTCCGTCGCGGCTTCCCGCCAAGTCGCGGACGCAAATATCAGGCAGACCGCTGGAACTGCGCCCATGGGAAGAGTTGGTTTCCGAGGCGCAGGAACTCGACGCAGATGTCGAGGCGCTCCTGTCCGCTGCGGAGATGCAGGCGCTACGTACGCGACTGAGGGCAACCGGCGCCGCCGCAGTCGCCGAGCATGGCATGGACCTGACCGACGCCAGCATTGCAGGGCTTGCGGCGATCCTCGCTGGAATCGTGGATGTCCTGCTCTTACAGGTTCCGGCGCACCCGGGCTTCCTTGGAAGCGCTGCGCATGGGGGCGGATGGCTATCCAACCTGGTCTCGGAACGGGTCGGAGAGCTGCTGCCACCCGACTCCATTCGTAGGCTTGAGCGGGAGTTCCCTGTTCCGTTTGACGCCGCAATCAGCCGAGGGCTCGAGAAGCCGATTGCGGGGCTCGGGCCGACCACTCACCGGTTCCATTCACCCGGCCATGATCCGCTTCTGGGGTGGGTGGTCGGAACCGCCGACGTCCTGCGGGGTACCTTCACAGCTTTCGACAAGCACGGTCAGCTTATCATTCAGCACTCGCCTACCGCCCGAGCGCTGGATCCGGGACTGAGCTTCTTCGAGAGCATTTTGCAGGGCCTTCACCAGGTTGGCGGCCATTTGTTATCTGACGTTGCGACCCCCGCCGGTCTTCCGGCGCCGCTCATGTCACTTGCCCCTCTGCTGCAGTTCGGGAGCATTGGCCCAAGGAGCTACACCATCGGCGAGGTAGCCCGGCAAATGTACCGCTCGGGGTACGACTTCCGGCACTTTGTCGCAGGTTCTGTATCGACGGTGCTAGTTGAGGTCGTGGTGAGAGGTGCCTGGGTAATTCGCCGACTGAACGAGGGGAGGCAGCTTTCCGATGCCATGCCGCTGGCTTCGCATCCTAGGCTTCGAAAGACCCTGCTGGTCGCGCACGCAGGCGCAGCTGCGATCAACGCCGGCAAGATTGCCTTCATGGGGCCCTTGGGTTTGAACTGGAGTCAGTGGCTCGCTCTCGGCCGTTACGCGGTGCCACAGACCCTAGCCGTGATGTCCGGTGTGGCTGCTCGACGGCGGGAGGAGGCCATAAGGCAGTCGCTTGAAGATGAAATGACGGAGCTCTCCCGCCGTATACATTCGGCGTGGCAAGGAGCCGCGACGTTGCCCACCTTGCGAATTTGAGGAAGGGCGATAGCTCACGGGCACGACGTCGAGCCCGAACCCGTAGAGCCGCGCAGGCACATATCGCGCGGCCCATCGTAAGGCTCCGGTGGGCACCGTTCTCCAAGGCTCCAGCCTAGAGACCGCACGCATCCAGTCGCACCTCCTCCGCCAGTTTCCTTACGCTTCCCGCTCTCTGACAGACCGACTGTCGCAGGGAGTGGCAAGTCTACTGAGGTTTTCGGGGCAGACCTGTTGGCCGCCAAGACCGAGACAAGGACCCTGCCGGGTCTCTAGATGTCAATCGGCACTGAATTGGGACCCCAGATCGGCACGCAAAAGGGACCCTCTTGTGAGGTGTGTTGAGGGGGCGTTCAGGCGCGGTTCTTGAATCGCCAACTATCGTTGCCGGTCTCGACGATGTC
>NZ_BDLP01000224.1:0-7223 GCF_001950415.1 Roseomonas sp. TAS13 | reverse complement strand
TCGCCTTACGGTGGAGCTGTGCGTAGATGTGATCAAGAGACAGATCATGCCGGGGGCCATGCCCCGGCGGTCCCGGAGGAGGGCGGACACGGACTTGCCCTGCCGAACCGCGCCACCTTCGGCCTCGGGCTGATCGCGCTGCTCGCCCTGGTGACGGAGGGGGCGGTGGGGGACTGGTCGGCGCTGTACCTGGCGGTGGAGGCGGCGGCCCCGGCCGGCGTGGCGGCGCTGGGCTTCGCCGGCTTCTCCCTGGCCATGACGGCGGGGCGGCTGGGCGGCGACGCGGTGGTGCGGCGCCTGGGTGGCGCATCCGTGCTGCGGCTGGGGGCGCTGCTCTCGGCGGCGGGCTTCGTGCTGATGCTGGCGGTGCCGCGCCCGGAGGTCGCCATCGCCGGGCTGGTGCTGGTCGGGCTGGGCCTGTCCAATGTCTTTCCCGTGCTGTTCAGCGCGGCGGGGCGCATCCCGGGCGTATCGCCGGGCATGGGCGTCGCGATGGTGGCCACCATGGGCTATGGCGGGCTGCTGGGCGGACCGCCGCTGCTGGGCTTCCTGGCGCAGCTTTCCGGGCTGCGCCTGGCGCTGTGCCTGCTGGTGTTGACCTGCCTGGCGATCGCCTGGCGCAGCCGCGCGGTGCGGCGGGATGGGGAGGCATAGCGCCTTCCGCATCTCCGGCCCGCGTGGAGGCCGGTTCGGCGAAACTTTCCCCTGGGGGAAGGGCGCTAACCGGCCGTAACGACGGGAGTGTGCGATGAAGACCGATCCGAAGCTCGAAGCCTGCATCCAGGCTTGCCTGGACTGCCACCGGACCTGCCTCAGCTGCATCACCCATTGCCTGGGCAAGGGTGGCAGCCATGCCGCGCTGGATCATATGCGGATCATGATGGACTGCGCGCAGATCTGCCTCACGGCGGCGGATTTCATGATCCGCGGCTCCCGCCACATGGCGCATCTCTGCCGCGAATGCGCGGAGATCTGCCGGGAATGCGCCGAGGCCTGCGGCAACCATTCCGAGGCGGACGAGCATATGCGCCACTGCGCCGAGACCTGCCGCAATTGCGCGGAGGAATGCGGCCGCATGGCGGCCTGAGACACCCCCGCCGCAAGGGCGGCGTTCCTTCCGGCGGGAGGCTGTTATGGTCCGGCAGAAGACCGGCCCGTGACGGACTGACCCGAGGCGGACGGAGATCGAGGAAAGGAGGCCCATGACGGAGCAGGACAAGGTGCCGCCCCTCGGCAGCGTGCTGGAGACCGGCCTCTATGTCGAGGATCTGGGCCGGGCCCGGCATTTCTACGAGGCGGTGCTCGGCCTGGAGCCGATGTTCCTCGACGACCGGCTGGTCGCCTATCCGGCTGGGCCCGGCAGCGTGCTGCTGCTGTTCCGGCGTGGCGCCGCCACGGAGCCGGCCATCCTGCCGGGTGGCATGATCCCGCCCCACGACGCCATGGGCCGGATCCATTTCGCCTTCTCCATCGCACCGGAGGATCTGGACGCCTGGGTGGCGCGGCTGGCCCGGCACGGCATCCCCCTGGAAGGTGGCGTGTCCTGGCCGAAGGGCGGGCGGAGCGTCTATTTCCGCGACCCGGACGGGAATCTGGTGGAACTGGCCACGCCCGGCCTCTGGAAGAACTACTGATCCGCCCAAGGCTTGTAGGAACGCCCTTGGTTCTGTTGGCCGGGGCCGCCAGGGGCGAGGCTGCCGAGGGCCGCATTGCCGGGGAGTCCCGGCCCACCGGGCAGGAACCCGTTGCCCATGCCGGGGCGATCGCCGCCTTCCTGGCCCGCCGAAGGGGCGTGGTGCTGCCGCAGCCAGACGGGCGCGTTGTGCCAGCCGATGGCCAGAAGCAACAGGAGCAGGCCCAGGGGCACCGGCAGCATCCACGGATCGCCGCTGGACAGGAGGCTGCCCGCCGCGCCCGCCAAGCTGGCCGCGAGGATGGCGGCCGCGACGGCCGCGCTTGCGGAAAGCAGCAGGCCCAGGCCGGACAGCAGTTGCACGGCTCCGGTCAGCCACATGAACCAGGGCGCATAGCCGAGCTGGCGGAACAATTCGCCGTCCTCCGGCATCCCCAGCAGCTTCGCGCCCCCCGCCGCCACGAAGAAGAGGGCAAGGCAGGGGCGCAGCCAGCGTTCCACCGCAGGCCACCGGGAAAACGCCCAGCCGAACCGCAATGCCCGCTCCGTCCTTGTTTTCGCTTCGCAACATAAGCCATCCGGCGAGAGGCGGGCAATGGAGCACGGGCCAGCAAGTTCAGGCCGGGATGTCTTGCCCTCGCCGGGCCAGCGGGGGAAGTTGCGCGGCACGAAGAGGGGGACACATGCGATGAAGCTGCTCCGCTATGGCCCGGCCGGGGCCGAGAAGCCCGGGTTGCTCGACGGCAACGGCACCTTGCGCGACCTGTCGGGCGTGGTGCCCGACCTCGCCGGCGAGGCCCTGTCGCCCGAGGGCTTGGCGCGGATCGCCGCGCTGGATGCCGCCGGCCTTCCCGCCGTGCCGGGCAGCCCGCGCCTGGGCACGCCGGTGGCCGGGACGCGGAACTTCCTGGCGATCGGCCTGAACTACGCCGACCACGCGGCGGAGACCGGGGCGCCGATCCCCAAGGAGCCGATCATGTTCCTGAAGTCGCTCGGTTCGCTGCAAGGGCCGAACGACGAGGTGGTGATCCCGCGCAACAGCGTGAAGACGGACTGGGAGGTCGAGCTCGCCATCGTCATCGGCAGCCGCGCGAAGAACGTCTCCCCGGATGCGGCGATGGACCACGTGGCCGGGTACACCATCTGCAACGACGTCAGCGAGCGCGAGTGGCAGATCGAGCGCGGCGGCACCTGGGACAAGGGCAAGGGCGCCGATACCTTCGGCCCGGTCGGCCCCTGGCTGGTGACCCAGGACGAGATCCCTGATCCCCAGAACCTCGCCCTCTGGCTGGAGGTGGACGGGCAGCGGATGCAGGACGGCTCGACGCGCACCATGATCTTCGACGTGCGCAAGATCGTCTCCTATGCCTCGCAGTTCATCACCCTGCATCCGGGCGACATCATCACCACCGGCACGCCGCCGGGCGTGGGCATGGGCCGCAAGCCGCCGGTCTTCCTGCGGCCCGGGCAGAGCATGCGCCTGGGCATCGAGGGCCTCGGCAAGCAGGAGCAGAAGGTGGTGGCGGCGGATTAGCCACCGCCACCCGGCACCGTCACACCGAGACGCGGCGCAGCACGTCCTCGCGGTCCAGCGCATCACGCGCCCCGGCGAGGACGATGCTGCCCCGGTCCATCACCGCGAGATGCTGGCCGAGCTCGTGGGCGAAGTCGAAATACTGCTCCACCAGCAGGATCGCCATGTCGCCGCGCTGGCGCAGCAGGGCGATGGCGCGGCCGATATCCTTGATGATGGAAGGCTGGATGCCTTCGGTCGGCTCGTCCAGCACCAGCAGGCGCGGGCGCATCACCAGGGCGCGGCCGATGGCGAGCTGCTGCTGCTGCCCGCCCGAGAGGTCGCCGCCGCGGCGATGCAGCATGGTCTTCAGCACCGGGAACATGGCGAAGACATCCTCGGGGATCGTCTTCTGCCCCTTGGGCGCGGCGGCGAAGCCGGTTTCCAGGTTCTCCCGCACTGTCAGCAGCGGGAAGATGTCGCGCCCCTGCGGCACCCAGGCGATGCCGCGCCGCGCGCGCTCATAGGGCGGCAGGCGGGTGATGTCCTGCCCTTCCCAGAGGATCTTCCCGCGCGAGACCGGGTGCGCCCCGGTGATGGCGCGCAGCAGCGAGGTCTTGCCGACGCCGTTGCGGCCGAGCAGGCAGGTCACCTCGCCACGCCGCGCCTCCAGCGAAACGCCGCGCAGCGCCACCGCCGCGCCGTAATGCAGCGAGACATCCTCGACGCGGAGCTCAGCGGCCAAGATACACCTCGATCACGCGCGGATCGCTGCTGACATGGTCGATAGAGCCATCCGAGAGCACATGGCCCTCGTGCAGCACCGTGACCTTCACGCCAAGGGCGCGGACGAAATCCATGTCGTGCTCCACCACCACGACGGAGCGGGTGCGGTTGATCTCGCGCAGCAGCTCCGCCGTCTGCGCCGTCTCGGCATCGGTCATGCCTGCCACGGGCTCGTCCACCAGGAGGAGCTGCGGCTCCTGCGCCAGCAGCATGCCGATCTCCAGCCACTGCTTCTGGCCGTGGCTGAGATTGCCGGAGACGCGGTTGGCATGTTCCGACAGGCGGATGGTGGCGAGGATCTCCTCGATCCGCCGCCGTTCCTCCGCCGTTTCCCGGGCGAGGAGGGCGAAGCGCGGGCCGCGCGGGCCGGCCAGGGAGAGCAGCAGGTTGTCGCGCACCGTATGCGGCTCGAAGACCGTGGGCTTCTGGAACTTCCGCCCGATGCCCAGCCGCGCGATGGCGGGCTCGTCCAGCCCCGTCAGGTCGGTCGTGCCGTTGAACAGGACATCGCCCGTGTCGGGGCGCGTCTTGCCGGTGATGACGTCCATCATCGTTGTCTTGCCGGCGCCGTTCGGGCCGATCACCGCGCGCATCTCGCCCGGTTCCAGCACCAGCGAAAGGTCGCGCAGTGCGTGGAAGCCGTCGAAGCTGACATTGACGCCGTCGAGATAGAGCAAGGCGCCGGTTCTCGTGGCGGGGCGCCCGGCAGGGGTCGTGCTGGCCATGATCATGGTGTGGTTCCGGCGTGGTCCCGTGGCCAGGAGAGGGCGCCGCCCTCTCCCGGACCCTCTCCCGCTGGGGAGACAGTGTCTCCCCAGACCCCGCCAGGAGTGGGTGCGGGTGGAAGGGCGCGGGCGGTGTGTTCCAGCGGTGGGAAGGTGGAAGCCTGGGACGATAGGATTGGCCGCGCGGGCGGCACCGCCCGTCGCCGGAGGGCGAGGCCCTCCGGCGCGACCCACCTGTCCGCCAGCGCCGGAAAACTCCTGGCGGGGTCTGGGGGAATACTATTCCCCCAGCGGAGGGGGGACCGGGGGGAGGCGGAGCCTCCCGCCCGGGGCCTGAACACGACGCTCCTCACGAGGCCGCCTCCCGCGCCGCCGCCTCGGCGGGCGAGGACGGTTCCGCCGGCAGGGGCACGCCGCCGGAGCGGCGCCGGGCGAAGAGGCCGACGATGCCGCGCGGCAGGAACAGGGTGACGAGGATGAAGAGGCCGCCCAGGGCGAAGAGCCAGAGTTCGGGCAAGGCGCCGGTGAAGACGGTCTTGCCGAGATTGACCAGGATGGCGCCCAGGATCGGCCCGACCAGCGTGCCGCGCCCGCCGACCGCGACCCAGACCACGGCCTCGATCGAGTTGGCGGGGGCGAACTCGCCCGGGTTGATGATGCCGACCTGCGGCACGTAGAGCGCGCCGCCCAGCCCGGCCATGACGGCGGAGACCGTCCAGGCGACGAGCTTGTAGGCCTCGGGCCGGTAGCCCAGGAAGCGCGTGCGGCTTTCCGTGTCGCGCACGGCGATCAGCACCTTGCCGTAGCGCGAGCGCACCAGCCAGCGCGACAGCAGGAAGCAGCCGGCGAGCACGATGGCGGAGGCCAGGAACAGGGCGCAGCGGGTGCCGTCGAGCTGCAGCGGGACGCCGAGGATGTCCTTGAAGTCGGTGAGGCCGTTGTTGCCGCCGAAGCCCATGTCGTTGCGGAAGAAGGCGAGCAGCAGGGCGTAGGTCAGCGCCTGGGTGATGATCGAGAGATAGACGCCGGTGACGCGCGAGCGGAAGGCGAGCCAGCCGAAGGCCAGGGCGAGCAGGCCGGGCACGAGCAGCGCCATCAGCAGCGCGAAGGGGAAGGAGCCGAAGCCCCACCAGTACCAGGGGAGCGAATCCCAGTTCAGGAAGACCATGAAGTCCGGCAGGTTCGCGTTGGCATAGACGCCGCGCGTCCCGATCTGGCGCATCAGGTACATGCCCATGGCATAGCCGCCGAGGGCGAAGAAGGCGGCGTGGCCCAGGCTCAGGATGCCGGCGAAGCCCCAGACGAGATCCACCGAGAGGGCGAGGATCGCGTAGCAGAGATACTTGCCGGTGAGCGAGACCACATAGGTCGGCACGTGCCAGGCGCTGCCGGGGTCGGTCAGCAGGTTCAGCGCCGCCATCAGCGCGGCGCCGCCCAGCAGGAGGGTGAGGGTGAGGATGCTCGCGATGCGGCTCATGATTCGACAAACCTCCCCTTCACCGGGAAGAGGCCGCGCGGCTTGCGCTGGATGAACAGGATCAGGGCCAGCAGCACCACGATCTTGCCCAGCACGGCGCCCGCCAGCGGCTCCAGGAACTTGTTGGCGACGCCGAGAGTGAGGGCGCTGATGACGGTGCCCCAGAGATTGCCGACACCGCCGAAGACCACGACCATGAAGCTGTCGATGATGTAGCCCTGGCCGAGATTGGGCGAGACGTTGTCGATCTGGCTCAGCGCCACGCCCGCCATGCCGGCGACGCCGGAACCCAGGCCGAAGGTCAGCGCGTCGATCCAGGGCGTGCGGATGCCCATCGCCGCCGCCATGCGCCGGTTCTGCGTCACCGCCCGCATCCGCAGGCCGAGCGAGGTGTAGCGGAAGGCCGCCATCAGCGCCGCGATCACCAGAAAGGCGAAGAGGATGATGACGAGGCGGTTCATGGTGATGGTGAGGCCGCCGAGCTCGAAGGCGCCGCTCATCCAGGCGGGGGTGCCGACCTCGCGGTTCGTGGGACCGAAGACGGAGCGCACCGCCTGTTGCAGCACCAGCGACAGGCCGAAGGTGGCGAGCAGCGTTTCCAGCGGGCGGCCGTAGAGGAAGCGGATCAGCCCGCGCTCGATGGCCACGCCGACCGCGCCAGTGACCAGGAAGGCGAGCGGCACGGCGATGAAGAGCGAGGCGCCGAACAGGCCGGGCGCATGGGCGCGGATCGCGTCCTGCACCAGGAAGGTGGTGTAGGCGCCGAGCATCACCAGCTCCCCATGCGCCATGTTGATGACGCCCATCACCCCGAAGGTGATCGCGAGTCCGGCGGCGGCGAGCAGCAGGACGGAGCCCAGGCTCAGCCCGTACCAGGCGTTCTGCGCCCAGCCCCAGAGCCGCAGGTTCCAGTCGATGGCCTTCACCGCGGCGGCGGCGGCCTCCGCCACGGCGGGCGGCTGGTTGGACAGGCCGGCGATCAGGGCACGGGCATCGATGTCGCCCCGGCCGCGCAGCGTGGCGATGGCGGCGAGGCGGCCGGCTTCCTGTCTCTTGATCACATCTACGCACAGCTCCACCGTAAGGCGA
>NZ_BDLP01000223.1:0-7286 GCF_001950415.1 Roseomonas sp. TAS13 | reverse complement strand
GCCGGCATGCCGGGCGAAGCCGTAGCCGGGGTGGCGGGCGTCGAGGCGGGCCATGGCGCGGTCGCGCAGCACCTTCGCCACGATCGAGGCGGCGGCGATGGAGAAGGAGAGGCCGTCCCCGCCGATCACGCAGCGGGTGGCGCAGGGCAGGCTGTGCGGCGCACGGGGCGCCATGTTGCCGTCGATCAGCGCGAGGTCGGGCACGGGGCCGAGGCGGCGCACGGCGCGCAGCATGGCGAGGTGCGTGGCACGCAGGATGTTCAGCGCGCCGATCTCCGGCGCCGTGGCGGCGCCCCAGCCTATCCGGGCGTGGCCGGCGCGCGCGGCCTCGCGCAGCGCGGCGAAGGCGGCCTCGCGCCGGGCGGCGTTGAGCTTCTTGCTGTCGTCGAGAAGGCGCGCGAGGGCGAGCGGCGGCTCGGCGGCGAAGATCACGGCGCCAGCCAGGACAGGGCCGGCCAGCGGGCCGCGCCCGGCCTCGTCCACGCCGGCGACGCGTCCGCCGGCGGCCAGTTCCAGGCTGTAGTCGGGCATCAGAACGAACGCGTCTCCCAGACATCGTGCGGGTGCAGCAGGTCCGGCGCGCCTTCCCGCAGGAAGCGCGCCGCCGCCGCGTCGCCCAGCAGGGTGGCACGCAGGAAGGCCGTGGCAAGCCCCGCAGTGCGGGCGTGATAGGTCGGGTCGCTCCAGCGCGCGCCGGCACCGGGCTCATCGGCGAAGGAGGCGTGCACCGCGCCGTTCAGCACCGCCAGCGCGCCGGGATTGCGCGCCGCCTCGAAAGGCTCGCGCCGCTGCGCCGCGCGCACGCCCTCGATCCAGCCGTCGTCGTTGCTGCCGGTGACATGCAGCATCGGCGCGACGAAGCCGGCATAAGCCAGGCGCGGCGGCAGGCCCTGGGCGGGGATGGGGGAAAGGGCGATTCCCGCTTTCAGGCGCGGATCGGGCAGGTTCAGCCCGCGATCGCCGCCCGGCAGGCGCTGGCCCAGCATGGCCTGCACCGTCCAGGCGCCAAAGGAATGCCCGGCGATGGCAAGGCGCCCCGCGTCCGCCTGGGGCGGCAGATTGTCGAGGGCGAAGCGGACATCGTACAGCCGGTCCAGCGCCACGTTCACATCGAAGGCCGCTGCCGCCAGGGCCATGCGATCCCCGCCATGGCGCCAGAGGCTGTCGTCGCTGCCCGGATGCTGCAGGTGGATGGCCAGGAATCCCGCCCGCGCCAGTGCCCCGCCCAGATAGGCGAGGCCATGCCGCGAGCCGCCCAGCCCATGGCTGAGCAGCACCGTGGGAAAGGGCCCCCGCCCCGCCGGGATGCGCAGCAGCACCGGGATCTCCCGGTCGCGCGCCGGGTCCCGCCAGTGGTTCTCGCTTTCCGTGGGCGGGGGCGGGGCGGCCTCGCCCGGCGCTGGCCGCAGCAGAGGCGCGGCCGCCAGCGCCCCGAGCAGCGCGCGCCGCCCGCCTGTCGTGAGACCTTCCCCCGTCATGGAAGCCCGGGGAGAGTGTCGTCGCTGTGCCATGCCGTGAGCACCGCCACGCGGCCTGCGCCGCGCTCCTGGAGGATGGGGATGGGCAGGGCGGGCGCCATGGTCCTGGCCGGCCCGTCCCGGATGATGCATCTGGGGACGGGTGGCGGGATCGTCCAGGAATTCCGGCACGGGCCGACACGAAGCCTTAACACTCGAACAGCTATTCATATGTTGACTGTGTAACGGGGCCTCGCTATCGCCCCTCTCCCAGCAGGGAGGAGCCATGTCCCCCGCCATCCGCCTCGCCCTGGGCAGCATCCTGTTCGGCCTCGTGGTGCTGGGCCTGAAATTCGCCGCCTGGCGGGTCACGGGCAGCGTCGCACTCTATTCCGACGCGCTGGAAAGCATCATCAACGTCGCCACGGCTGGGACGACGGCGTTGGCCCTCTGGGTCAGCCAGCGCCCCGCCGATGCCGGGCACCCCTATGGCCACGGCAAGGCGGAATACTTCTCCGCCGTGCTGGAGGGCGTGCTGATCGTGCTCGCCGCGCTTTCCATCCTGCGCGAGGCCTGGTTCGGCTTCCTGTCGCCCACACCTGTCGAGGCGCCGCTGCTCGGCCTGGCCATCAACGCCGCCGCCACGCTGCTGAACGGCGCCTGGGCGACGGTGCTGCTGCGCGCCGGGCGGGCGCGGCAATCCCCTGCCCTGCTGGCGGATGCGCGGCACCTCTTCACCGACGTCTTCACCTCTGGCGGCGTGCTGCTGGGCTTCGTCCTGGTGCCGTTGACCGGCTGGCCGCTGCTCGACCCCGCCCTGGCGGCGCTGGTGGCGCTGAACATCCTCTGGAGCGGCGCCGGGGTGGTGCGGAGCTCCGTCGGCGGCCTGATGGACGCGGCGCCGGACAAGGAGGTGATGCGGCGGCTGCGCGGGATCATCTCGCGAAACGCCGATGGGGCGCTGGAGGCCCACGATCTGCGCGCCCACCGCGTCGGGGGCCGGCTCTTCCTGGAATGCCACCTCGTCCTGCCGGGCGACATGCCGCTGCGCGAGGCTCATGCGATCTGCAACCGCGTCGAGGAAGCCCTGGGGCGGGAAATGGGGGATATCGTGGCGACCATCCACCCGGAGCCGGAAGAGGAAGCACAGCGGCACGGCGTGCTGGTGCTGTGAAGCCTGGCCCCCGGAGGAAAGGCGCCGTCAGCGCGGAAACGGTGTCATTCCTCTTTTCGGGAGCGCCGCCGATCCACCCGCTCTCAGGATCAGAAGGGAGTCCGGCCTCGCCACCGGGCGCCAACGGAAGGCGGGGTCCGGGGACATACGCTGTCCCCGGGGGGCCGGGGGAGGCGGAGCCTCCGCCCGGGGGTGGGAGCAAGCGCAACGCAGGATCAGAAGCGCAGGCGCCCCGCCGCGCGCAGGCAGAGCAGCAGCGCGGAAACATGCATGACCTGCGGCAGGATGCCCTCGTCAAGCCGCGCCAGCACGTCCTGCCAGGGATGCAGCTCCACGGTGATGTCCTCGCCCGGCTCCAGGCGCGGCTCGGCGATCTTCCGCACGTCCAGCGCCAGGAGGTTATGGCTGCGGTTGCGGTGCGAGGCCGGGTTGGGCGAGAGGCTGGAGACGAGGCGCAGCGAGCCGGCGGCGTAGCCGGTCTCCTCCAGCAGCTCGCGCGCCCCGGCGGGCACCGGATCGGTCTCGCCAGGGTCCATGCCGCCCGCAGGGAGCTCCAGGCAGAAATCCTGCGCCCCGTGCCGGTACTGGCGGATCAGCACCAGCTCGTCCGAGGGTGTCAGCGCCACGACATGCACCCAGTCGGGATATTCGAAGGTGTAGAAGGGATCGAGCAGGTTGCCGCGCGCATCCTCCACCGCCTCCGCATTCACATGGATCCAGCGGTCCTTGAGGACGGTGCGGGATCTCCGCACCGTCCAGGGCTTGCGCGTCATTCGGCGGCGATGCGCATGTCCTGCGCATAGGCTTCGAGTGGCGCGCAGGTGCAGGCGAGGTTGCGGTCGCCATAGACGTTGTCCACGCGCTTGACCGGCGGCCAGTACTTGTGCGCGGCGACCCAGGGCGCCGGATAGGCGGCCTGCTGGCGGGAATAGCCATGGGTCCATTCCGCCGCCGTCACCTCCTCGGCGGTGTGAGGCGCGTTCTTGAGCGGGTTGTCGGCCCGGTCGAGACGCCCTTCCGCCACCTCGGTGATCTCCGCGCGGATGGCGACCATCGCCTCCACGAAGCGATCGAGCTCCGCCTTCGGCTCGCTCTCGGTGGGCTCCACCATCAGCGTGCCGGTGACGGGCCAGGACATGGTCGGCGCGTGGAAGCCGAAATCCTGGAGGCGCTTGGCGATGTCCTCCACCGCGATCCCGGCCTCCGCCTGGAAGCCGCGGCAGTCGAGGATGCATTCATGCGCCACCATGCCCTGGCGGCCGCGATAGAGCACCGGATAGTGCCCCTCCAGACGCTTCGCGACATAGTTGGCCGAAAGGATCGCCACCTGCGTCGCCTTCCGCAGCCCCGCCGCCCCCATCATGCGGATATAGGCATAGGGGATCGGCAGGATCGAGGCGGAGCCGAAGGGCGCGGCCGAGACCGGGCCGAAGCCCGTCTCCGGCCCCGCCTCGGCCAGCAGCGGGTGGTTCGGCAGGTGCGGCGCGAGATGCGCCGCCACGCCGATCGGGCCGACGCCCGGCCCGCCGCCGCCATGCGGGATGCAGAAGGTCTTGTGCAGGTTCAGGTGGCAGACATCCGCGCCGATGCTGGCGGGTGAGGTCAGCCCGACCTGCGCGTTCATGTTGGCCCCGTCCATGTAGACCTGGCCGCCATGCCGGTGGATCAGCGCGCAGATCTCGCGGATGCCTTCCTCGAACACGCCATGCGTCGAGGGATAGGTGATCATCAGCGCGGCGAGATGCGCGGCGTGCTCCTCCGCCTTGGCGCGCAGGTCGTCGAGATCGACGTTGCCGTCGTTGTCGCAGCGCACGACCACGACGCGCATGCCCGCCATCGCCGCCGAGGCCGGGTTGGTGCCATGGGCCGAGGACGGGATCAGGCAGACATTGCGCTGCTGGTCACCGCGCGCATGGTGCCAGGCGCGGATGGCGAGGAGCCCGGCATACTCGCCCTGGCTGCCCGCATTCGGCTGCAGCGACACGGCGGCGAAGCCGGTGACGGTGCAGAGCCAGCTTTCCAGCCGCCGCACCAGCGTCAGGTAGCCCGGCACCTGCTCCGCCGGGGCGAAGGGATGCACGTTGCTGAAGCCCGGCAGCGTGATCGCCATCATCTCCGCCGTGGCGTTCAGCTTCATCGTGCAGGAACCGAGCGGGATCATGCTGCGGTTCAGCGCGACGTCGCGGTCCTCCAGCGACTTCAGGTAGCGCAGCATGCCGTGTTCGCTGCGATGCGCGGAGAAGACCTCGGCGGCGAGGATCGCGCTCTCGCGCTCCAGCGCGGCGGGGATGCCGCCGGCGGCCTCGATCGCCCCAAGTTCCGGCGCCGACACGCCGCCGGCCTCGGACAGCGCCTCGGCCAGCTTCGCGAGGTCGTCGCGCGAGACGGTCTCGTCGAGGCTGACGGCGACGCAGCCCGCATCGACGCGGCGCAGGTTGAAGCCGCGCGAAAGCGCCGCCTGCATCAGCGCATCCGCCTTCGCGCCCGCCTCGATGGCGATGGTGTCGAAGAAGCCCTCGTGCCGCAGCGCGAAACCCGCCTTGCGCGCCGCGCCGGCCAGCAGCCGCGCCTGGAGATGCACACGGTCGGCGATGCGGCGCAGCCCGTCCGCGCCATGCCAGCAGGCATAGAGCCCGGCCATCACCGCCAGCAGCACCTGCGCGGTGCAGATGTTGGAGGTCGCCTTCTCGCGCCGGATATGCTGCTCGCGCGTCTGGAGCGCGAGGCGCATGGCCGGGCGCCCGGCGGCATCCACCGAGACGCCGACGATGCGGCCCGGCATCAGCCGCTTCGGCCCGTCCTTCACCGCCATGAAGGCGGCATGTGGGCCGCCCCAGCCCATCGGCACGCCGAAGCGCTGCGAGGAGCCGATGACGATGTCGGCGCCCATCTCGCCCGGCGGCTTCAGCCGCACCAGGGCCAGCGGGTCCGCCGCGACGATGGCGGTGACGCCCGTGTCGTTGGCGAGCTTGATCTCCGCCTCCAGCTCCGCGCGCAGCTCGCCGGTCGTGCCGGGATAGGAGAAGATCGCGGCGAAGGGCCCCTCGCTGCGGATCGCCCCGGCCATCTCGCCGGGGGCGTGCGGGCGGATCTCGATGCCCAGCGGCGCGCCGCGGGTGCGCAGCACGGCCAGTGTCTGCGGGTGCAGGTCGCGCGAGACCAGCATCACGCGCCGGTTGGTGGCGCGCGGCCCCTTCACGGCGGCCAGCGCCATGACCATCGCCTCCGCCGCCGCCGTGCCTTCGTCGAGCAGCGAGGCATTGGCGACCGGCAGGCCGGTGAGGTCGGCGACCATGGTCTGGAAGTTGACCAGCGCCTCCAGCCGCCCCTGCGCGATCTCCGCCTGGTATGGCGTATAGGCCGTGTACCAGCCGGGATTCTCCAGCACGTTGCGCAGGATCACCGGCGGCACATGCGTGCCGTGATAGCCCATGCCGATCAGCGACTTCACCGCGCTGTTCTGCGCGGCAAGCGCGGCCAGCTCGGCCACCACCTCGGACTCGCCGATGGCGGGCGGCAGCGCATCGAGCGTGTCCCCCAGGATGGCGGCGGGCACGGTACGCGCGGTCATGGCGTCGAGGCTGTCCGCCCCGATCGCCTCCAGCATCGCCGCGATCTCCCCCTCCGAGGGGCCGAGATGACGGCGCACGAAACCGCCCTGATCCTCCAGGGCGGCAAGCTGCTCAAGGGTGCTCATCGCGGCATCAACCGGCGGCGGCCACGGCCTCGTAGGCCGCTTCGTCCAGCAGCCCGTCCACCTCCGCGGCATCCTTCGGCTTGATGCGGAAGAACCAGCCCTCGCCCATCGGGTCGCGGTTCACCAGGCCGGGATCGTCGCCCAGCGCCTCGTTGGCGCCGGTGATGGTGCCCGCCACCGGGGCATAGATGTCGGAGGCGGCCTTCACGCTCTCCACCACCGCGATGGATTCGCCGGCCTCGACCTCGCGCCCCACCTCGGGGAGATCGACGAAGACGATGTCGCCCAGGGCTTCCTGGGCGTGGCTGGTGATGCCGACCACGGCATCCTCGCCCTCGGGGCGGACCCATTCATGGCTGGCGGTGTAGCGGATCTGGGACATGGGGCGGGTTCCTGCAAATCGGTCTGGAGAGATCGGTCCGGGCAGATCGGTCCGGGCGCGCCCGCCACTTCCCGGGCGGGCACGGGGGGAAAAAGCGATCAGGCGCGGCTGGCGCGCTTGTAGCGGTGCGGCACGAAAGGCGTGGGCGCGACCTTGGCCGCCACGGCCTTGCCGCGCACCATCAGGTCCAGCGCCGTGCCATCCGTGGCGAGGCCAGGGCGGACATAGCCCATGGCGACGGGCGCCCCGAGCGTCGGGCCGAAGCCGCCGCTGGTCACCTCGCCCACCACCTCCGCGCCGGACTGGATCGGGGTATGGGCGCGGGCGGGCTGTCGCCCCTCGACGGCGAAGCCGACGCGCAGGCGCTTCGGGCCGTGGTCCAGTTCCTCCCGCACCCGGTCGGCGCCGCGGAAGTTCCATTCGGTGCGGCGGCGCTTGCCGATGGTCCAGTTCAGCGCCGCCTCGACCGGGCTCGTGGTCTCGTCCAGGTCGCCATGACTTAGAGGAACGGCCCCAGCCCAGGCGCCGTGGGCGGGGTTAGAACCGCAAAGCCGTCTTGCGTAAAGCAGTAATACG
>NZ_BDLP01000222.1:0-7296 GCF_001950415.1 Roseomonas sp. TAS13 | reverse complement strand
TCGCCTTACGGTGGAGCTGTGCGTAGATGTGATCAAGAGACAGGCGAGGGCCTGGTCCGCACCGGCATCGCCCGCCGGCTCGGCGACTGGCTGCTCGCCCGCGCCCGCGGCAGCGCCACCCGCCTGCTGGTGCTGCTGATGCTGATCGTCGGCCTCACCGGCTCGGTGATGAGCTCCACCGGCGTGGTGGCGATCTTCATCCCCGTGGTGCTGCGCATCTGCACCCGCCTCGGCATCCCGCCCGGCCAGCTCATGATGCCGCTCAGCGTCGCCGCCCTGATCAGCGGCATGATGACCCTGGTCGCCACCGCCCCCAACCTCGTGGTCCAGGCGGAACTGACACGGCAGGGCCTGCCCGGCTTCGGCTTCTTCGGCTTCACCCCCTTCGGCCTGCCCATCCTCCTGCTCGGCATCGGCTACATGCTGCTGGCCCGCCGCCGGCTCTCCGCCGGCCCGGCCGAGGACGGCACCACCCCTGGTGCGCGCACCACCCTGCGCCAGCTCGTCGAGGACTACCGCCTCCAGGACCGCGCCCACCGCCTGCGCCTGCGCGCCGGCTCCCTGCTGGCGGGCCAGCGGCTCGACAAGCTGGCCCTGCGCGCACGGCACAGGCTCAACGTCATGGCGGTGGAACGCCCGGCCCGCTTCGGCACCGAAATCTTCAGCCCCAACGCCGAGACCGTGCTGCGCGCGGATGACGAGCTGCTGGTGGAACTGCCCGCCACCCCGCAGGATCTGGCGGAAATCGCCCGGCGCCTGGGCCTCCAGCCCCTGCCGATCGAACACTCCGACCTCGCCCATCGCCCCCACGCCGTCGGCATCGCCGAGATGATCGTCACCCCCGGTGCCGAGCTCACCGGCAAGTCGGTGCTGGAGGCGAAGCTACGCTCCCGCCTCGGTCTGACCGTCGCGGGGATGCGGCGCGGCAACGCCCCGGTGGCCGAGGACATGCTGGAAAAACCCCTCCAGGCCGGCGACTCCCTGCTGGTGGTCGGCCCCTGGACGGATATCCGCCGCTCCCAGCGCGGCCGCCGCGACCTGCTCCTGCTGAACCAGCCGGAGGACCTGGAGGAACTCACCCCCGCCGCCACCCGCGCCCCCTACGCCCTGCTCAGCCTCGCCGTCATGGTGGCGCTGATGGTCAGCGGCCTGGTCCCGAACGTCCAGGCGGCCTTCATCGCCGGCCTGCTGATGCTGGGCTTCCGCTGCCTGGACATGGACAGCGCCTACCGTGCCATCCACTGGCCCAGCCTGGTCCTCATCGTCGGCATGCTGCCCTTCTCGCTCGCCCTCCAGCGCACCGGCGGCGTCACGCTGGCCGCCGACGCGCTGATCGCCACGGTCGGCGAGGCCGGCCCCCACGCCCTGCTGGCCAGCCTCTTCGCCCTGACCGCCGTCACCGGCCTCTTCATCTCCAACACCGCCACGGCGGTGCTCATGACCCCCGTCGCCATCGCCACCGCACAGGAAACCGGCCTTTCCCCCTATCCCTTCGCCATGATCGTGGCCCTGGCCTCCTCCGCCGCCTTCATGACCCCCGTCTCCTCTCCGGTGAACACCCTGGTCATGGGCCCGGGCCGCTACCGCTTCGGCGACTTCCTCCGCATCGGCCTGCCCCTCGCCGTGCTGGTGATGGCGGTCAGCGTGGCGCTGGTGCCGCTCGTCCTGCCGTTGCGCTGAGGCGGTCCGGCGTCGCCCCGTCCCGGGGGAAGGCCCTACCTTCCCCCGGCCCCCATCCGCCAGGACTCTTCGAGCCCTGGACCCGGGGAGTTGGCGCTTGCTGCCGGCGGGGTCGCGCCGGGGCGCATGACGTCGCAATGGCTGCAAGCGACCCAATCCGGACCTTGCTCCTAAGGCTCGGTATTCCAGCCATAAGGTGACACCCCGGCCGCCTCGCCGTATCATGAGGTCATGCCCGCGCAACACTCCCTCCACGTAGCCTTGACCCGGTCTCTCGTGACCTACGTTGCCGAACAGGTCACGTCGGGACACTACGCCACGGCCAGCGAGGTCATCCGCGCCGGGTTGCGTCTGCTGATCGAACGTGACGCGGCCAAGCAGCCTCAGGGCACCGCCTCAGAGAAGTCCGTCGATGCCTGATAACGAGATGGCGGAGAGCCAGTCCCCGTCGGACCCGCGTGGCAGCTCCCAGCAGGGTGATGAGATCGTAGCCCTGCTACGACATCAAACGGCGCTCGCCCGCTTCGGCGAGCTCTCGCTGAAGTCGGAGAGCCTTGACGAGATCCTCCACGAGGCCTGCCGCTTGGTGGGCGAGGCGCTCGGTACCGATCTGGCCAAGGTGCTGGAGTTGCAGGAAGACGGCCGGACCCTGCTGGTCAAGGCAGGCGTCGGCTGGAAACCGGGGATCGTCGGCCACACCCGGATCGAGGCGGAGGAAAGCTCCTCCGAAGGACACGCGCTGCAGACAAACGAGCCCGTCATCTCGACCGACGTCCGGCACGAACGGCGATTCAGCATACCCGGCTTTCTGCTCGACAATGGCGTACAGGCCTTGGTCAACGTCGTCATCATCGGCGGTCGGGAGCGGCGGCCTTACGGCGTACTACAGGTGGACAGCCGCGAATCGCGGTCGTTCACCAACGACGACATCTCGTTCCTACGTACCTACGCCAACCTGCTGGCGGCGTCGGTGGACCGGCTGCGGGTGCTGGAGGAGACCCGGCGCAACGACGCCTTCTCGCGCGGCATCCTGGCCGCGAGTCCTGACTGTGTGAAGGTGCTGGACACCGACGGCACGCTGCAGTTCATGAACGAGCAGGGCCTCTGGCTGAACGAGATCGTCGATCTCTCTCAGATCCTGGGCCGGAACTTCGTCGATCTCTGGCCTGCCGAGGAGGCCTCGAAACTCCGTGACGCGATCAGGGGAGCCATTGCGGGTCAGGTCACCCGGATTAACGCCTTCTGCCCGACCGCTCTGGGCAAGCCGCGCTGGTGGGAGGTGAGCTTCGCGCCGATGTTGCAGGGGGACGGGACGCCGATGCGCCTCGTGGGCGTGTCTCGCGACATCACGACGCGCCATCTCGCCGAGGTGGCGGCGGAGGAGGCGCGTTCCCGGCTGCGGGTGGAGCGCGAACTGCTGGACACACTGATCCGGCAGGCGCCGATCGGCATCTCGATCGCGGAAGCCACGACCGGCGGCGCCCTGGTGCTCAACGACCGGGCGCGCGAGATGATCGGCCACGGCGCGCTCGGCGACGATATCAACCGCTATCGCGACTACGGCGCCGTGCACGCGGATGGCACCCCCTATGCCATCGAGGACTACCCGACCGTGCGCGCCCTGCGCCACGGCGAGGTCGTGCGCGACGAGGAGATGATCTATCGCCGGGGCGGTGCCGGCACCGAGGATGGCAGCACGCGGCGGTTGGAGGTGAGCAGCACGCCCATCCGCGATGAGATGGGGGCGATTGCGGCCGCCATCACCATCCTGCAGGATATCGAGGACAAGCGTCAGGCCGAGGAAGGGCTGCGAAGGGCAAACGACCAGCTTGAGGTCACGGTGGCCGAGCGCACGGTCGAGCGGGACAAAGTCTGGAATCTCAGTCCCGACCTCTTCGTGGTTGTCGGTTCTGACGGCCAGTACCGCAACGTCAATCCGGCCTGGACCGCAGCGCTCGACTACGCACGGGACGAACTGGTCGGACTGCGCTTCGACCAGCTCAGTCATCCGGACGATGTCGACGTGGTCCGGGCAGCTTTCGATCGATTGCTTGCCGGCGGAGCCGTCAGCGACCTGGATGCCCGGACGCGGCACCGGGACGGCTCCTACCGCAGCTACAACTGGACCTGCACGCCCGCGGACGGAGAGGTCTACGCCGTCGGTCGCAACGTGACCGAGCGCAAGCAGCTGGAAGAGCAGCTGCGGCAGAGCCAGAAGATGGAGGCGGTGGGCCAGCTCACAGGTGGGCTGGCCCACGACTTCAACAACCTGCTCACCGGCATCATCGGCAGCCTGGAGCTGTTGCAGACCCGCGTGGCCCAGGGTCGTCTCGGCACCGTCGACCGCTACGTCGCGGCAGCCAGGAGTGCCGCGGATCGCGCCGCCGCGCTGACGCACCGGCTGCTCGCCTTCTCCCGGCGGCAGACCCTGGCCCCCAAGCCGACCGACGTACGCCTTCTGATGTCCGGCATGGAGGAGCTGATCCGGCGCACGGTCGGTCCGGCCATCGCGGTCGATGTGGTCGGCGCGGTGGGGCTCTGGTCCGCGCTGGTCGACCCGAACCAGCTCGAGAATGCGCTGCTGAACCTCTGCATCAACGCGCGCGATGCCATGCCGGACGGCGGCAAGCTGACGGTCGAGGCGGATAACAAGGTGATAGACGCGCGCATGGCGCGTGACCTCGATATGCCAGCTGCGGAGTACCTGGCACTCTGCGTCACAGATAACGGCACGGGCATGTCACCCGAGGTGATCGCCAAGGCTTTCGATCCGTTCTTCACCACCAAGCCGATCGGTGAGGGGACCGGTCTCGGCCTGTCGATGATCTACGGCTTCGTGCGGCAGTCCGGCGGACAGGTCCGCATCACCTCGGAGGTTGGGCAGGGTACGACGGTGTGCCTCTACCTGCCGCGTCACCTGGGCGAGGCGGGCCGCGTCGAAGCGCAACCTGAGCTGACCGACGTGCCGCGGGCAGAGCGGGGCGAGACGGTGCTGGTCGTCGACGACGAGCCCACGGTCCGGATGCTGGTCACGGAGGTGCTGGAGGAGCTGGGCTACATGGCCCTGGAAGCGGCGGACGGCACGGCGGGGCTGCACATTCTGCAGTCGGACGCACGAATCGACCTGCTGGTGACTGACGTGGGCCTGCCCGGGGGCATGAACGGGCGGCAGATGGCGGATGCCGGCCGGGCGGTGCGGCCGGATCTGAAGGTGCTTTTCATCACCGGCTATGCCGAGAACGCGGTGCTCAGCCATGGCCATCTGGCGACGGGCATGCACGTGCTGATCAAGCCGTTCGCGATGGAGGTTTTGGCCAGTCGCATCAGAGAACTGATCGCCGTTTCCTGATCAACGCCACGAGATAGGAAACGTCTGCTTTCCACCCTTCCCGGCCGACCCTTCACCTCATGGACTGACCCTCGATCACCCCCACAAATAGGAAAATTTGCCTATTTCCACTCCCCCATGCTATCCCCCCCATGCGCGCCAGCTCCTTCCCCACCCCCCATCCCTTTCACCCGATGACCGAGGCGGAATGGCGCGCCCTCGCCCCCTACCTCCCCACCAACCCTACCGGCACTGGCCGCCCCGCCGACCACCGCCACCGCCTCGACGCCATCTTCCACGTTGCCCTCACCCATTCCCCCTGGTCCGCCTTGCCGGAACGCTTCGGCAATCCCGGCACGGTCGCCCGCCATTTCCGCCGCCTCACCCATGCCGGGTTGTGGCAGCGCCTGCTCACCGCCCTCGCCACCACCCCGCCCGGCCACCCTCTCCACGCCCTGGCCCATCGCATCTGCCGCGCCGCCCGCCGCGCCCACCGCATCCTGGGCCTCGGCCTCATCCTGCTCGCCCGCCGCCTGGACCTGCGCGCGGCCCTGCCCGGCCCGCCCTGGCTGCTGCTCGATCCGGATTTGTCCCAAACCCTCGCTCGCGCGAAGCTTCCGCCGTTTACAGGCGCTTACGGCACCGTCACCCCGTATCGCCGCCTCGTGCGGGGCCTCGCCGCCCTGCACCGCGCCGCCGCCGGCCGCGCCCGCATCCCGCGCTCGCTGCGCCTGGGCTGGGCATGACCCCGCCATGCCCCACCGCCGAATCCACCCCTTATCTCCCCGGCCCCGGTCGCAGTTTCGGGCCACCGCGCCTACATTGTCCCCCGATACGCCAGCACGCCCTGCCCAGGACCGGGCCGGGCCCCGAACGAGTGGAAGACCGACCGAACCCATGAGCGATGCCGTGCGCCTGACGCGCCTCCCCAACGGCCTGACCGTCGTTTCCGACACCATGCCCCGCGTGGAGACCGCCTCGATCGGCGCCTATGTCCATGCCGGCACCCGGGACGAACGCGCCGAGGAGAACGGCGTCTCCCACTTCCTGGAGCACATGGCCTTCAAGGGCACCGAGAAGCGCGACGCCGCCGCCATCGCGCGGGAGATCGAGGATGTCGGCGGCCACCTCAACGCCTACACGGCGCGGGAGAACACCGCCTACTACGCCAAGGTGCTGAAGGACGACCTGCCGCTCGCCGCCGACATCCTGGGCGACATCCTCACCCATTCCTCCTTCGCGCCGGAGGAGGTGGAGCGCGAGCGCGGCGTGATCCTGCAGGAGATCGGGCAGGCCAACGACACGCCCGACGACATCGTCTTCGACCACTTCCAGGCCACCGCCTATGGCGATCAGGCCATGGGCCGCCCCACCCTGGGCCCGGCCGCCATCATCGAGAAGATGCCGCGCGACGCGCTGCGCAACTACATGCGCCGGCACTACGGCCCCTCCCGCATGGTGGTCGCCGCCGCCGGGGCGCTGGAGCACGAGGCGCTGGTGGAGATGGTCGGCCGCCACTTCGCCGACCTGCCGGTGGCCGAGACGCACGAGGCCGAGCCCGCCCGTTATACCGGCGGCGAGTTCCGCGAGGAGCGGGAGCTGGATCAGGTCCATGTCGTGCTGGGCTTCCCCGGCCCGGGCTATGGCGACCCGATGCACTACCCGACCATGCTGATGTCCGGCCTGCTGGGCGGCGGCATGTCCTCCCGCCTGTTCCAGGAGATCCGCGAGAAGCGCGGCCTCGTCTATTCCATCTACTCCTTCCACTCCCCCTTCCGGGACAGCGGCATGTTCGCGATCTATGCCGGCACGGGGGAGGACCAGGCCGCCGAGCTCGTCCCCGTGACGCTGGAGGAACTGCGCCGCGTCCAGCACGACGTGACCGAGGAGGAGCTGAACCGCGCCAAGGCCCAGCTCCGCGCCTCCCTGCTGATGTCCCTGGAATCCACCGGCAGCCGCTGCGAGCAGCTCGCCCGCCAGCTCCAGGTCCATGGCCGCATCATTCCGGTCGAGGAAACCAAGGCGAAGATCGCCGCCGTGACGGTGGAACAGGTCCAGGCGGCCGCCGCCCGCGCCTTCCGCGGCACCCCCACCCTCGCGGCCCTCGGCCCCATGGGCAAGGTGCCCTCGCTGGCCACCATCGCCGAGAAGCTGGCGGCGTGAGCGCCACCGGGATGGCGGGCCGGATGGAGGGCCACGCGGAACGCCACCTGGCGCGGCTGGGCGACCTCGTCGCCGCCGCCCGGGCGGCCGGGGCGGATTCGGCCGATGCGGTGCTGATCCGCGGC
>NZ_BDLP01000221.1:0-7532 GCF_001950415.1 Roseomonas sp. TAS13 | reverse complement strand
GCGTAGATGTGATCAAGAGACAGTCCGGATCGGTCCGGCGCAGCATGGCGCGCAGCGCGTCGGTGCGCGGCTCGCCCAGTGAGGCCGGCGTCACCCAGCGCGCCACCAGCGTTTCCACCAGCGGCTCCATGCCCTCCGCCCGCACCGTGGCGGCGCGGTCGATCCAGCCCTGGGCAGGGGGGATGGCCAGCGCCGTGTCCACCAGCGTCAGGCTGCGCACCCGGCCCGGCGCCTGGGCGGCGAGCGACTGGGCGATCATACCGCCGATGGAGATGCCGGCGACATGCGCGCTCTCCACCCCCATCAGATCCAGCAGGCCCAGCATGTCGCGGGCCATGCCCTCGATGCTGTAGGGGCCGGGGGTGACGCCGCTCATTCCATGGCCGCGCAGGTCCGGGCGGATGACGCGGTAGCGGTTCGAGAAGGCCTGGGCCGGCTCCTCCCAGATCCCGGCATTCGTGCCCAGCGAGTGGAGCAGGAACAGGACCTCGCCATTGGCGGGGCCGGAGACCTGCGCCTGAAAGGTGGTGCCATCCAGACGGAGAAACATCGTGAGCCTCCCGAAAACCTGGCCGGGGCCCGTTTGGGTCCCTGGCTGGAACCTTGACTGGGACAAAGCCGCCCGGTCACGGCTTCGCCCTTTCGCGCCGGCTCCGCAAGTCCCGTTTCCGGAAAGATTTTCCGGAAACGGACGCCCCTGCCCTCCCCGGCGCCGGAGGTCCTGGCGGGTCAGCCCGTCCTGCCGCCCACCATTTCCGCGAAGTGCCGCAGCATCCGCTCGGGGTCGGGTTCGCGCCAGGTGAAGAGGCGGAAGGCCTGCACCGCCTGAAAGACCGCCATGCCGCCGCCGCTCAGCGTCCGACAGCCGAGCGCGCGGGCGGTGCGCAGCAGTTCCGTTTCCAGCGGGAAATAGACGATCTCGGAAACCCAGAGCGCCGGCCGCAGCAGTTCCGCCGGCAGCGGCAGGCCGGGATGCGCGGCCATGCCTGTGGGCGTGCAGTGGACCAGCCCGTTGGCCGCCGCCATGGCCGCCGGCAGGTCGGCGCAGGCCACCGCCCGGCCCGCACCGAAACGCTCCGACAGCGAGGCGGCGAGCGCCTGGGCCCGGGCGGGGTCCATGTCCTGGATCGTCAGTTGTCCGACGCCCATGGTCAGCAGCGCATGCGCCACCGCCACCCCGGCGCCGCCCGCGCCGAGCTGCACCACCCGGTCCAGCGCCACGCCGTCCATGTTGCGGCGAAAGGCCTCGGCATAGCCGGACCAGTCGGTGTTGTGGCCGATCCGCCGGCCGTCGCGCAGCAGCACGGTGTTCACCGCGCCCAGCGCAGCCGCGTCGGGGGACAGCTCGTCCAACAGCGGGATCACCGCCTGCTTGCAGGGATAGGTGATGTTGAGCCCGGTGAAGCCCATGCGCCCGGCCGCCTGCAACAGCTCCGGCAGTGCCTCCACGCCCAGGCCGAGAACTTGCAGGTCGATCAGCTTGTACTGGGAGCGCAGGCCCTGCTCGTCACCCTCCCGCTCATGCATCGCCGGGGTCAGGGAGGCCTGGATGCCGTGGCCGATGAGCCCGCAAAGGACCGTCTGGCGCGGCGTCACTTCGCCTCCCCGATCAGGCGGGCGACGCGTTGCAGCGCCAGCGTGTAGCCCTGGGTGCCGAAGCCCGCGATCACGCCGCTGGCTGCCAGCGTCACATAGGAATGGTGCCGGAAGCTCTCGCGCTGATGCACGTTGGAGATGTGCACCTCGATGATCGGCCCCTCGAAGGTCTTCAACGCATCGAGGATGGCCACCGAGGTATGGGTGAAGGCGGCGGGGTTGATGACGATGCCTGCTGCCACCTCCCGCGCCTCATGGATCCAGTCGATGATCTCGTATTCGCGGTTGCTCTGGTGGAAACGGATCTCCAGCCCCAGTTCCGCAGCCGCCCCGCGGCAGTCTCGCTCCACATCGGCCAGGGTCTCATGGCCGTAGATCTGCGGCTGCCGCTTGCCCAGCAGGTTCAGGTTGGGTCCGTTCAGGACATAGACCAAACGTGTCACCGGGGCACCCTCCCTATCGGATCTCGGGACCCATGGCCGATCGGCATTCCGGTCCGGCAGTCCGGCCTGGGACGGCGCTGGATGTGGACTAACCGGTTAATCCAAGTCAACGGGGAATGCTCTCATTTAGATGTCTTCTTACGCTCACGCGCGCCCCGCGACGATGGGAGGGGCGATATGCGTCTGTGTCCGGCCAGCGCCGTTGCGATCCGCCCGGACCGGTGGGGGCAGCACTACGTCACCCGGCAGGGTGCGCAGGAAAGGGGCGGCAGGGGAGCGGCAGGGCGGCTACCGGGGGAACCACTCAGCGCAGGCTGAGCCTCGGCCTCCGGCGCAACTGGCACGGCAGGCAGTTCGCCAGGGGCCGAACGGCTGCTCATGGCCGCGAGTCAGGCCACCCGCCGGATGGCCGCGAACACGAGGGGGCATCGACGCATCGGGGCTTCAGGGGTTTGCGGACGCACGCTCCCGGATGGTGGCTCCGGAGACTCGCTCTAACGCCGCAGCGTGACGAGGCTGCCATGGACCCAGCCCTCGGGGCTGGCATCCCCGACCTGGTACCAGCCCCCCGGGGCGGTGCCGAAGATCGTCAGGCTGGTCCCGGCCGGCACCACCCGCAGCACCTGCCCGCCGCCATTCGGATGCGTGCGGAGATTGCCCGGCTGACGCATCGAAAGCGTGCCGGAGGCATCCTGTGCCGCGGAAGCCGCCGGTCCTGCCTGTTGCGCCTGGTCCCTGCCCGTTCCCTTCGGCATCATCGCCGTGGCCGTCACCTGCGGCAGGTTGGCCGGGATCGGCGGCAGGAGTGGCGGAGCGGCCTGCCGCAGGGTCGGCTTCGGTCCGCCTTCCTCCCGGCAGCGGGAGACGGTCTCGACATAGACCCGCGTCGCCTCGACATCCGACAGGGCGACATGCTGCTCCAGCACTGGATCCGCGCCATCGGAATAGGTCAACACTGCCACGAAAGGCACGAAGGCCCCGCTCGCTCCCTTCGCATTGACTTGGCCGCAGACTGCCACCGTGTTCGGCATCGCCTGGACATAACTCTGCACCGCACGGAGTTGCGGCTGGCCATAGGAGGCAAGCCCGGCGCGCAAGGCGGCCTCCGTCACCACTTGGGCCTGCGCCAGACGGTCGGGCTCGCCGCTACCCTTGGCGTCCTTCTCATTGCAGGCAGTCAACGCGGCCAGCAGGGCAAGGCCGGTGCAGGCGCGGAGGACTCCCGACCCGATGGCGGCTTTCATGGCACCCTGTCCTCCTGTCTCGTCGCAGGCCTCCGGCACATGGCACGGCAGAAAGGCAGCCAGGCCGGAACGGCGGCACCACGCCCGGCAGTCCGGCCACCGGGGGAAGAACGCCTTCGCCGCAACAATGTTTGGAGGGTCCGGGAGAATTTCACAGGCGCGACGCGATCCCCGCCTCGTTTTCCCCATGCTGCAGGGACCCGGAAAGCCTGGCGCGGCCGGGAGCGTTCCGGCGGGGCGGCCTTCAGGCTCCCTTCAGGCTCCACGCTCCCGCTGGGCGCTCCTGCCGGCCGTGCCGAGGAGGCCGCGCGGCGGGTGGCCTCAGAGCAGGGCCTTGGCGCGCTGCAGCACCTGATCGCAGAGCTTCTGGCCGAGTTCGCTCTTCAGGCTGGCGAGGTCGAAGCTCTTGCCCTGCGCGTCCAGCACACCCTTGGAGCCTTCGACGAAGCCCGGGTTGCCGCTCTGCTTGGCGGTTCCGCCGAGCTTGCCCAGGAGCTGGTCCTTCACCGAGGCCGCCTCCGCCCCGCCGGTCAGGCGCTGCCGCACGCAGTATTGCATGAGCCCCGCGATGTTGCTGCTGCTGGCGGCGGCCGGGGACGGCACCGCGATGCTGCCGAGGCTGTTGCCGGCGGCGTTCTTCAGCGTGTCCATCAGCTGCGCCCGCGCGGGGGTGACGGCGGGCGCGGCGGCCAGCAGGGCCATGACGGCGAGGCCTGTCACGAGATGTCGCATCGGCGTCTCCTTACCTTCCGGGAGGCGGTGACGGAGCACAGGCCGCCCCCCGGCGCAACCCCGGGCCGGCCACAGGATTTCGTGCGCGGCCGGAAAGGGGGAGGCGCGGGCGGCCTCGCCCGGCACGGCTATTTCACCGTCTGCGCTGCGGTGAAGGCGAAATTGGCGTAGCTGTATTCCGCGACGCGGAACCAGAGGAACTCCTCGTCGCGATACTTGCGGTAGCTTTCCCAGATCCGCTTGAAGCGCTCGTTGCGGTTGCCGATCTCGTCATAGAGTTCGTTCGCCGCCTTCCAGGCTGCGGTCATGACGTCGCGCGGCCAGGGGCGGAGCTGCGTGCCCGCGCCCACCAGCCGCCGCAGCGCCTCCGGGTTGCTCTGGTCGTAGCGTGAAAGCATGTCGGTGTTCGCCTCGGCACAGGCGGTTTCCAGCGCCGCGCGGTAATGCGGCGGCAGCGTGGCCAGGGCGCGCTGGTTGACCAGCAGATGCGTCTGCGCGCAGGGCTCGAAGAAGCCGGGATAGTAGTAGTAGGGCGCGACCCGCGCGAAGCCGAGCTTCTCGTCGTCATGCGGGCCGACGAATTCCACCGCATCGATCGTGCCGCGTTCCAGCGCCGGGTAGATGTCGCTGGCGGCGAGCTGCGTCGGCACGGCGCCCATCCTGGCGAACATGTCGCCCGCCAGCCCGGCGATGCGGAACTTCAGCCCCTTCACGTCGTCGAGGCTCTTGATCTCCTTGCGGAACCAGCCGCCCATCTGCGCGCCTGTGTTGCCCATCATGAAGGGCACCGCGTTGTAGTCCTTCAGCAGCTCCTCCATCAGCGCCTGGCCTCCGCCCTGCTGGTACCAGCTCGTCTGCTGCCGGTCGTTCATGCCGAACGGGACGACGGTGAAGAAGGCGAAGGAGGGGTCCTTGCCGGTGTAGTAGTAGGTGGCGGTGTGGCAGGCCTCGACCGTGTTGTTCTGCACGGCATCCAGCGCCTGCAGCCCACCCACGATCTCGCCCGCCGCGAAGAGGCGGATCTGGAACCTGTTGTCGGTGAGCTGCGCCACG
This sequence comes from Roseomonas sp. TAS13, assembly GCF_001950415.1. Lineage (NCBI taxonomy): Bacteria > Pseudomonadati > Pseudomonadota > Alphaproteobacteria > Acetobacterales > Roseomonadaceae > Roseomonas > Roseomonas sp. TAS13. The sequence continues at coordinate 2,464 of NZ_BDLP01000221.1, read as the reverse complement.
CGCTTCGTCATCTTCTCGGCGGTGCCGTAGAGGATGTCGGTGGAGCGCGGGAAGGAACTGGTCAGGCGCCAGCGGATCTCCGGCATCGCCTCCGTGCCGCCGGCGGGGGCCTGGGCGGCGGCGGGCAGGGCGGGCGCGGCCGCCATGGCGGCGGTCAGCAGGGCGCGGCGTTGCATGGATTCCTCCCGAAACCGGTTCTTGCCGCAAGAGCAGCAGAGATCGGGCGGAAGCGCCAGGGGTGGGTGAAGGGGTGGGCGGGCACCCGCAAGGCCTGCCCCTGCCAAGGCCCTGGGCCCCCTGCCCCCTCCACCGATATGCCATAGCCTGCCGGCGATGACGCGAATCGATGCAGCCCTACCTCCTCCCCACGGCCCCGTCCGGCCATGACCATGTGGTTCGACGCCTTCGTGCCCGCTTTCGGGCTGATCGCACTCGGCATGCTGCTGAAGCGGCGCATGCTGCGCGATGGCGCGGTCTGGGCAGGCATCGAGCGGCTGGTCTTCTACGTGCTGATGCCCGCGCTGCTGGTGTCCTCGATCTCCGCGGTGGACCTGCGCAGCCTGCCATTCGGCGGCATGGCGGCCAGCATCTGGTTGGCGCTTCTGCTCGGCACCGCCGTGGCGCTGCTGCTGGCCCGGCTGATGCGGCAGGGCCATGCCAGCGCGACCTCGGTGCTGCAGGGAGGGATACGCTTCAACAACCTCGTCGCCTTCGCCGTCACTGGCGGTGTCCTGGGGGCGCCCGGCGTGGCGCTGGGTGGGGTGACGACCGGGCTGATCGTGCCCTGCGTGCAGTTCATCCTGACCATCGCCTTCGCCATGGGCGGCGAGCGCGGCTGGCCGCGCCCGGCCTCCGTGCTGCGGCAGGTGGCGCTCAACCCGCTGATCCTGGCCTGCCTGCTGGGCTTCGCCCTGTCCGCCCTCGGCGGCCTGCCGCCGGGGCTGGGGCCGCTGCTGCGCGCGCTGGGCGGTGCCTCGGTGGCGCTGGGCCTGCTCGCCGTGGGGGCGGCGCTGACCCCGGGGGCGCTGCGGGACCGGCCGCTGCTGCAGAACCTGGTGGCGGCGCAGAAGCTGCTGCTGATGCCGCTCCTCACCCTGGCGCTGGCGCGGCTCTTCGGCCTCGACGCCCTGGCCGCCTCGGTCGCCGTGCTGTTCATGGCGATGCCGACCGCCACGACAGGCTATGTCATGGCGCGCGCCATGGGCGGCGATGCCCCGCTCATCGCCGCCATGACCACCGGGCAGCATATCCTGGCGGTGCTGAGCCTGCCCTTCTGGGCCTGGCTGCTGCTGCCCTGACCCTTCGAGGGGCTGCTTTTCCCGGCCATTTGGCTTTGTGGTGACCTGCCGGGGGAGAGGCGCCGCCTCTCCCGCCGGACCCCCTCTCCGCCGGGGACCGAAGCCGGCCCCCGGACATGAACTGGCGCTCGTGGTTGCCGTCAGGTTGCCGTTGATCTCCGGGAGCAGGTGGAAAGGCGGGACTCCCAAAAGGAAGAAAGACACCGTAACCGCGCTGATGGGGCACCGGCAGTCCGCCGGAGAGCCAGGCTCTCCGGCGCGATCCGGCGGCAGCGAGGACCAACGAATCGGGTCCAGGGTGCGCAGCGTCCTGGCGGATAGGGGGTCCGGGGGAAAGGCAGCACCTTTCACCCGGGACGGCGCAACGCCGGGCGCAAGGCGATCCCGCGGAGGCGGCAACGGGAAGGGGCGGCCATCCATCCCCTTCTGGTGGGGAACGCGGCTTCCCCTGTGTTGGCGCCAGCGTGATATGCTCCGTCCCGTCCTGCGGGAGGCAGCCCTGCGAATCCGCCGGGCCGGCGCGAATCCGGTCTGGCCTGGTCTTTCCCTTCGCCTTGGCGCGGGGCAAGGAGGGCATTATGGGTTCGCCGGATATCATGACCGACCTGCCGTCGCCCGACCTGTCATTGCCCGACCTGGCCTCGCTGCGTGCCGAGATCGATTCGATCGACGACGCGGTGCACGACCTGCTGATGCGCCGGGCGGCGCTTTCCGCCCGCATGGCCGCCAGCCGGGTGAAGAACGACAGCTTCCCCTATCGCCCGGGGCGCGAGGCGGGAATCCTTCGCCGCCTGCTGGCCCGCCATCATCCCCCCCTTCCGGCCGGCACGATGGTCCAGGTCTGGCGGGAGATCATCGCGGCCTCGCTGTTGCAGCAGGGGCCGCTCTCCCTCGCGGTGCTGCAGCCACAGCGCGGGAATCCGGGTGAATCCCCGCTCTCCTCCCTGGCCCGCGCCCATTACGGCGAGGGCAGCACGCTGCGCCTGCACGCGACGGTGGGCCGGGTGCTCGCCGCGCTGTCCGCCGGGGAAGCGAACCTCGCCATCCTGCCGATGCCCGATGACGGCGACTTGGCCGAGGCCGCCTGGTGGCTGCGGCTGGAGGCGCCGCGCCTGCACGTGGTGGCCGCGCTGCCCTTCCTCGCCGCCGCGGGGCAGCGGCCGCCT
>NZ_BDLP01000220.1:0-7541 GCF_001950415.1 Roseomonas sp. TAS13 | reverse complement strand
ACCGCAGAACCTTCCGGACCACCTTTCGCGAAATCCCGAGCTCACGACAGATCGCCTTGATCGACTTGCCCTGCACCCGGTGCAGGCGCCGGATCTTTGCCACTGTCTCCACGACCAGCATCCCAGCACTGGCTCCCGATCATCCCGGAAACCACTGTGAACCCCGCCGTCAGTGGGGTCCCGTTTGGACGCCGATCACCCCTCCAACAGGGTTCCTATTCCATGCCGATCCACAGCCTGGCTGCTTAATGCCCGCTTTCCAAGATCAAGCCCCAGGATGTTCACCGTGCCTCCGGGTGCCGCCACCCAGTTCGATAGTATGATGCGCCCTTGAGTGTTCTAATCGACGGCCCCGGAGAGCTTGGCGAGGTCAGCCTAGGCCTGCTTCTCCGCCCCCTCCTTTCGCTCGCTGTAACGGTCGGTCAGGTACGTGGAGACATCCCACGTCAGCAGGGTGAACTTCACCAGTTCCTCCATGACATCCACGAGGCGGCCGTAGAGCGGCCCCGGCAGCATGCGGCCCGTCCTCGTCGAACTGCTCGTACGCCTTGGGCACGGAGGACTGGTTGGGGATGATGACCATCCGCACCCAGCGGCCCAGCAGGCGCAGCGTGTTCACCGCGTTGAAGCTCTGGCTGCCGCCGGAGACCTGCATCACCGCCAGCGTGCGCCCCTGCGTCGGCCGGACGCCGCGGCTTTCCAGCGGCAGCCAGTCGATCTGGTTCTTGAGGATGCCGGTGACGGCGCCGTGTCGCTCCGGGCTGCACCAGACCTGGCCTTCGGACCACAACGAGAGGTCCCGGAGCTCGGTGACCTTGGAATGGTCGCCGGGCACGCTGGTTGCGTGTCGGGACTTTGCGGATAGGCTGGCGAGTTAAATCGGTCTGGTCAGAGTGCCCCCGTCGCGCTCCTTTGCCGGGACCGGCCATCTACCAAGACGGTTGGTACGGGGAGTCAGACGGGCAGCTCGGCCTGCGGCCCGGCTGCTCGCTCATAGCGGTAGCGGTAAGTTTTGGCGCGGCCGCTGCCAATTTGCTCGGTGACCCATGACGTCAGGCCACCGGCGCGGACCATGTCGTCCAGCGCCTGCCTCGCCTCCTCCCTGAGCTTCACCCTCTGCCGAGTAGTCAACTCGGCGTAGTCCTTGCCTGCGAGCGTCGCCAGGGTCTCAATGCCAATCCACGAGTGGGCGGGCTGGGAGTCGATGTAAGGCCACCAGCAGCGGGCGTAGTCGCTGGCCAGCCGGAAGTATGTGTCCGCATCCACCGAGACGAGGTGCCGCTCTTCAAGCGTCCGGCGGACCCACTCGCCATATTCCACGGTCAGCTTGGCATCCAGCGTGGCGCCGTCCCACTCAATCCGTCCTATAAGGGCGTCCGACCACCCGGCGCCCGCGAGCCGCCCCCGGGCCGACGCCGCCTGGTAGTCCTCGTAGCTCCCCCGGAAGACCCGAATGGTCGTGGTCCGCAGCTCTTCCAGGATGCGGAGCGCGACCAAGAGGTTGTTCACGTGGCTGGTCAGGCCGCTGGCCGCGAGCAACTCCCGCCAACTCGTTTCCGTCCTGCAGAAGACGAACTTCTCTCCCAGGACGGTGACGGCTTCGACGCGGCGCGCCCGCAGCCGAAAGCAGGCCATCAGCATATCGCGGTGACGGGTGCCGAGCTCCCTGCCCCGCACTTCGACCACCGAATGCGGCGGGACGACGTAGACCCTCGAGAAGTCAGCGTCAGAACTCAAGTTTTGCTGCCGAGGGACGAAGGCGCTGGTGCGGGCCAAGCGGGACGGCATGACGGACGGTGCCCTCCGGCCGCGCCGGTTCTTGAGGGTGCGCTCCAACCTCTCCAAGCGGCGCCGCTCCACCTCGCTCAGCGCCTGCGGCCCGCCCTGCACCATGTTCGCCCCTATTTTGACCCCGCCATTCCCGGGGTCGGCACGGTAGCGCGACGGACGCTGCCTGTGAGCCCAGAAAATGACCTCGCCATTCCCGAGTTTTCCACAAAATTGTGGACGGCCCTAAGGGGCAGGTGAATCGCAGGGTCACTACCGGGAATCGCGGGGACACTACCCCCTCGCAAGCTCATGATTCTGTAAACGAATTTTCCTATTAGACTTATATAATTAGACTCTTCTTAGACGCCGTCCTGTGGACAACATCGCCGCCGGAGTTCCCGCCGCCACGCCAGCCCCAGCGCCACCATCCCCACCAAGCTGCCCAGCGTGGCCGAAGTAGGCAGTAAGGAGGACGACGGAGCGAGCGGCGAGGGCAAGCACTGCCGCGACCGGCAAGCCCAAGAAACAAAGGAAGACGGGTTCGAGAAGGGAACGGATCCAGCGCATGCAGCATTCTGGCAGCGGCACCAAAGGCGGCTCCAAAGGCCATTTTGACCCTGCGATTCCTGGCAATGTGCGGCGCATACCGTTGAAACCAGACAACACAGCGGCCGACGTCCCTGCAGCACGAGGACAACACCATGCTCCTTCCTCTCGCGCCGCCTGCTGGTCGTAGGCCACAAATCCGGTGCGCTCGTCCACCCTGCCAGCCCGCTCGGACCTCATGACACTTCCTACGCGGGCAGCACCGGGCTGAACCCGCCAGCTTCGGCAGCCACGCAGCAGAGACGCAGGCCGTGGCTGTCCTGGACCCCATGGAAGACGGCGAGGTGCCTCCAATGGCCGAGGAGACGGTCTGCCTGCCGCTCGGCGGGTCCGTCTGGGTAGTACGGCGGCCGGGGAACCGCTGGGCCATGACCCGCGCCGAGACGACTGCGCGCGAGCTCGCCTTCGGTGACGACCGTGCGGACGTCTACGGCCCCCAGCCGAGGCGTCGGCACGCGAATTGAGGCGAAGTCCAGGATTTGGTCAGGCCGGACGAGAGCGGCTACTGCGGAAGCGCCATCGAGAAGCGAGCCCGGGCCTACGCCACCTGGGCGTCCGCCAAGACGCCGCCCCGCTGCCGCTCGTCCCGCCGCGCTCGTTCCCGGCCACCCCTACGGGCGCGTTCCGGCTGGTCTACTCCGGGCGCCTACCCCGCGACCTCAGCTCGATGCCGGACCGTGGCGCGCTCCACGAAGCACTGCGACGCATGGGAGTGCCGGTCTGACGGCTCCGGAAAAGTGTTACACGGCTCCCGGCAGGTATTACCCGGGTGAGGAAAGGTGTTTGTCGATTGGGGAGTAACGGGGGGAGCACATGGTGCGACCCCCGCTGTCGTTTTCAGCGCATACCTCGTTGACCGCTTTCGACACGCCGCCCTACAACCCCTGCCGCCCAGCAGGAGGAAGGCGCTGTGGGAGCGACCCCCGTCTACCATCCACCCCCCAGCGAAAACTGGGACCCCAGCGCCAGCTACCCGCCTGACGTGGTTAAGGCCGAGTTCGGACGCCGTCTCCAGGCTGCCATGCTCGCGCGGGGGTGGTCGCAGTCGGAGCTGGCACGGCGGGCGGGGATTGGGCGTGACTCGATCTCGGTCTACATCCGGGCCCGCAGCATGCCCGGTCCTGGCCACCTGAACGCGCTGGCCAAGGCCCTCGGCACCACGGCGGAGGAGCTGATGCCGGGGCTCTCCGCGCAGACGACCGCCCGCATCTACAGCCAGACATCCGACCACCCCGGCGCGCCCCTCGCGCTGCGGATGCTCGAGGACGGCAGCTGCTGGCTGTCAGTCAATCAAAACGTTGACTTCGGAACCGCAGTCAAGATCATCGAACTCCTGAAGCCTGCCGTGAAATCAGAGCCTTAGGCTCGGGAACATGCCGTTGGTTTACGGCATCTCGCCGTTACCTAACCGCTAGGTCGCCGGTATCCCACCCGCACTATGCCGGTGACCTGCGGGCGCTCGCCGCACCCGTTGCAGCGCAGCCGCTCGGCGCTGCACCAGAGCGTCGTGGACGGAGGGATCCGTAGAACCCGCTCCAAGCGGTCGAGCGACAGGTAGCCCGTGCGGCCGCAGCCACCCCGGACCTGCAACGCGTGGCCACGGCAGTACCACAGAGGCGCCGTTGGGCTTGGCTCGCCATCGAGGCGGTGTGTCCCGATAGGGGAACACTACGGGAACATGGCCGAGGGTTGCCATCGCAGGGTGGACGGCGCCCGTTGGAGCGTCTAGGTAGCGGCTAGCTAGAGGCGATCAAGCGGGGACATAGCCGATGATAGTGGTCGCCTTCGTCAGCCAGAAAGGCGGGGTCGGCAAGAGCACCCTGGCCCGCGCCCTCGCGGTCGAGGCGGCGCGCGGTGGCCTGAGTGTCCACATCGCGGACTTGGACGTGAACCAGGGCAGCCAGATCGACTGGCACCGGGACCGGCTGGCGGCCGGGCTCTCTCCCTCGCCGACCGCACAGCTCTACTCGAACCTGTCCGACGCCCTGAAGCGCACGAATGGCGCCGACATGTTGGTGCTGGACGGCCCCGCGCGAGCCGACAAGGACACGGTCGCGCTTGCCAAGGCTGCCGACCTCGCCGTGCTCCCGGCCGGGGCGAGCCTGGACGACCTGCGGCCGGTAGTCCGCGTGGCCCACTCGCTCGCCAAGGCGGGCATCCCGGTCGAGCGCATCGTCTGCGCGCTGACCAGGATCAGCACAGAGGCCGAGGCCGAGGCGGCGCGGGCGTTCATCGCCGAGGCCGGGTATCGCGTCGCCGCCGGATACCTGCCCGAACGCGCCAGCTACCGCGTCGCCCAGAACGGTGGCCGCGCGGTCACCGAGGCCGCGGCGCCCACCCTGAGGAGCGCGGCCGACACCGTGGTCCAGTCCCTGATCGACGCCATCCCGGAGTAGACCCGTGGCCGACATCTCAAAGCTGAAGCGCCGTCTGCCGACCCCTCCGCCGCCGACGGAGGGGGCGCTCGGCATCGAGCGGCAGCCCGACCCTGTTCCAGCGCCCGAGGCACCGGCACCAGCTCCAGCGGCGCCGCCGATACTCGACGGCCGTTCGCTGCGGGCGACCGGGCGGACCCTGCAGCTCAACGTCAAGGTATCGACGCCGACCAAGGAGACCATCCTACGGATTGCCAAGGAGCGCGGCCTGCTGGTCGCCGAGGTCATCGAGCAAGCGGTCGAAGCTCTGGAGAGGGAAGGGGGAAGATGACCGCTAGAAAGCGGCTAGGTCGCTGGTAGCCCGATGATGAGCGGCTCGGGTGCGGTGTGGCAGCCGCACGAAATCACCTTTGAGTGGATCCCGGACCTGACGGCGCATCCCTTTGTAACCATTATCGCTCACACCCCCATCGGCGACCTCTACTTGATGGGGGACTATGAGGAGGATGGCCATAAGGTGACGATGCGCGGCTGCCACATCAATGGCGGCCCCGGCGTTCACTCGAAATCCGTTGGGCAGGCGAATCTGCGGGCAGTCGCGCAGAAAGCCCTCTATATGTTGGGGCGTTATGAACTCGAAATCCATGGAAGCACTCGCACGTCTGGGGCCCGCCCGGGTCATGTCCCGAAACCCTTCCGGTTTCGCCGGTGAGGCGTGGATGCAGCCCATCAAGGGCGCCGAGCTCCGGACCGTGAACGCCGCCATGGCCTTGGCCCGGCGGGGGGCGAGCATGCGCGAGGCCCGCGACGCCATGGACCGCATGCTGCAGGCCGGAAAGGCCAGCATCGCCCTCTCCAGGATCGAGGACGGCAGCGCCCTGTCCTTGGAGCTGCGCGACTGCGGCATCGTGGCGATCGTCCAGCGGGTGCCCTCCGCTACCCCGAAGCGGTCTGCCCGGCGCCAGGAGCAGGGCTACGAGGAGATGGGATAGCGGTCACCTAGCCGCTTCCTGGCCAGTTCCCCACCCTCAGAGAGGGCCGATGTCGAGGCGGAAGTGATCGGGGCTGGGGCGCGCCCGTAGCAGTTCTACAGGCTGCTCGCGCCCTGCCACCCACCGGGTTACCTCGGCAATGTCGGCGTCACTGGTGTTCGCGCCGAAGATGACCCCATCGAGGGCTCGAGGTTCGTAGGTCACGAGGCCAGGGTCACCGGCTGGGTCAACGGGGCCGCCGGGATGGCTCAGCACCCGCCACTCCTCCTCGTAAGCCCAGAAGTCAGCCTTGCTCAGGAAGGTCTTGTCCACGATGGCGTCGGCGTCATCGAGCACGGGGTTCAAGACGGGCCGCTCCGCGCGGTAGGTCACGCGCTGCGCGGCTCGGAACGGGAAAGCCCATGAGGCGCCGCTGAAGCGAAGGCATATGCCGGTGTGCGACGCCGCGTAATGCGACCACATCAGCACATGGTCGGGCCGGGTGGACAGCGAGCAGAACCCCGCCGAGTTCACCGTCGCCGCCGTAAGACGCCGCATCTCCGCAATGAGTTGGGGGGAGTTCTGCTGGCGCGCCGGATCGCGGCGTATCGCCGCGAGCTGCACCCGCACTGCGTGCCGCCCCATGGCGGGCGCCTTCTCCCGGAACAGCCGGTGCAGGAACTTCCGAAAGACCGGGGCAGGGGCCGCCAGGCTGTAGCCGGGGGCGCAGTCGAAGGGGTCGTTCACGTCGGCGGCCCTGGCGAACCAAACCGCGTTGTCGGCGATGATCCGCCGCGTCCGGTCCCGCACGGATCCATCGCCAGAGCCCTCAAGAGACCGGTACTTGTAGAAGTGGGGCGGCTCCTCGGCCGCCGTCACGCGGCTGCTCTTGGCTGCCAGCGGCCGAGCCGTAGCAGGGCGCGCCGCACCGCCGTCGGCGTCCACCTGCCGCCGCGCGGTGTCGCCACTCCGGCCTCGTCTAGCCCCTCCGCCAGCGAGGCGAGGGTGGCTCTGCCCTCGTCGCGCAGCCGCTCGATTTCCGGCAAGACCAACCACGCGTGCCGGGTCGCGGCCTCAGCCAGCGCCGCCCGGGCGGCCGCGCTGTCGTCCGGGGCAGGGCGCCATCCCCGGTCCCCGCCGAGCCGCGTGCCCCTCGCCTTGGCGGCCGCCAAGGCATCTTTGGTCCGCTGGGAGATCATGCTGCGCTCGTGCTCGGCGACGGCCGCCAGCACGTGGATGGTCAGCCGGTTGGCCTCGGGCATGTCAGCCGCGACGAAGGGGACGTCGCTCTCCATCAGGGAGCTGATGAGGCTCACCCGGCGAGCGAGGCGATCGAGCTTGGCCACGAGGAGGGTGGCCCTGCGGCGCCGACACAGCGCCACGGCGGCGTCGAGCTGCGGGCGGCGGACCGCCCCTCCGCTCTCGACCTCGGTGTGCTCGCCGACGAGCCGGTCGCTCGGCCTCAGGAAGGAGGAGACGGCGGCGCGCTGCGCCTCGAGGCCGAGGCCGCTGCGGCCCTGCTGGTCGGTGCTGACCCGGTAGTAGGCGACGTAGTCGGTCACGGGGCTACCCAGGCAGCGGCTGCCGCCTCGGCGTCCACCCGCGCTTCCCAACGATGGGCGCAGTGACCGCGCCGGGCGGCCGGGTCGTTCCACCCGGGCGGCTTCAGGTCCTCGCGGCAGATACACCGCCAGCCCTCGCTGTCGGGGACGATGTCGAGCCGGAGCATCCGGCCCGTTCCGTCGGCCGGGAACAGGGTCGCGGTCTCGGCGCCCTCGGCGCCGTAGCCGGTCCAGTCGCCTCGTGTGCCCGGGACCGC
>NZ_BDLP01000219.1:0-7572 GCF_001950415.1 Roseomonas sp. TAS13 | reverse complement strand
TCGCCTTACGGTGGAGCTGTGCGTAGATGTGATCAAGAGACAGGCTGCGGCTGATCCCCTTCCGCGACCTGCCGCACCCGCACGAGACGGGCGCCGGGCGCGCGGCCGACAGGGGCGCGGAGGGCTGCGCCCTGGCCGAGATCGAGGGCTTCCTGTCCGCCGACGACCCCCGCCTGAAGAATTTTCGCGCCGATCTGCTCGGCGCCTATGCCGAGCCGGAGAGCCTGCCATGACCGTGATGCCCCGTCCCTCCATCCTCGCCGTCGAGCCCTATGTCGGCGGCGAATCCAGGATCCCGGGCGTGAACCGCATCGTGAAGCTGTCCTCCAACGAGGGCGCCTTCGGCCCGCCGCCCGGCGCGGTGGAGGCGATCCGGGCGATGGCGACCGAGGCGCACCGCTATCCGGATGGCGGGGCGAAGGCGCTGCGCGAGGCGATCGGGGCGGCACATGGGCTGGACCCGGCGCGGATCGTCTGCGGCAACGGCTCCGACGAGCTGATCGCGCTGCTGATCATGGCCTATGGCGGCGAGGGCACCGAGCTCGTCATGTCCGCCTACGGCTTCCAGATGTACGAGCTGACCGGGCTCTGGGCCGGCTGCCGCGTCATCAAGGTGCCGGAGCGCGAGCTGACCGCCGATGTGGATGCCATGCTGGCCGCGGTCGGGCCGCGCACGAAGCTGGTCTTCCTCACCAACCCGAACAACCCGACCGGCACGCTGCTGCCGCAGGGCGAGGTCGAGCGCCTGCGCGCGGGCCTGCGCGACGACATCCTGCTGGCGCTGGATTCCGCCTATGCGGAATACGTTACCGCCCCGGGCTACGACGCCGGGGCGAAGGTTGTGGATGCCAGCGACAACACGGTGATGCTGCGCACCTTCAGCAAGATCTATGGACTGGGCGGCATGCGCCTGGGCTGGGCCTATGCCTCGCCCACCATCGTCGCTGTGCTGGGCCGGGTGCGTGGGCCGTTCAACGTGAACGCCGCCGCCGCCGCCGCCGGCATCGCCGCCCTGGCCGAGCCGGGCTGGATCGGGAAGAACGTCGCGCACAACAGCGAATGGCGCGCGAAGCTGAGCGCGGCGCTGGAGGCGGTGGGCCTTCCGGTGCGGCCGAGCGAGACCAACTTCGTGCTGGTGGATTTCGGCAGCGCCGAGCGCGCCGGGGCCGCCGACGCGCATCTGCGCGCGCGCGGGCTGATCGTGCGCGCCATGGGCGGCTATGGCCTGCCGCGCTACCTCCGCGTCACCATCGGCAATGCCGAGGAATGCGAGATGGTGATCGAGGCGCTCACCGGCTTCGCGCGCGGATGAGCGATCCCCTCTTCCGCCGCCTCTGCATCATCGGCGCCGGCCTGATTGGTTCCTCCCTGGCGCGGCTGGTCTGCGAGCGGGGCGACATCGCCCGGCATCTGGTGGTGCACGACAGTTCCGCCACGGTGATCGGGCGGGTGCGGGCACTGGGCATCGCCGATACGGTGGAGCCCAATCCGGTGCGGGCGGTGGAGGGCTGCGACGCGGTCGTCCTCTGCGTGCCCGTGGGCGCCTATCACGGGGTGATGTCGGTGATCGCGGCGCATCTCGCCCCGGGCTGCGTGCTGAGCGACGTCGGCAGCACCAAGAGCAGCGTGCTGCGCGACCTGCTGCCCCTGTTGCCGGAAGGCGTGCACCTGGTGCCGGGCCATCCCATGGCCGGCACCGAGTTCTCCGGCCCCGATGCCGGCTTCGCCGCGCTGTTCCAGGGCCGCTGGGTGATCCTGACGCCGCCGCCGGGCGCCGATCCCACCGCCGTGGAGAAAGTCACGGAGATGTGGCGCCGCGCGGGCTCGACGCTGGAGGTGATGGACGCCGCCAAGCACGACAAGGTGGTGGCCATCGTCTCGCACCTGCCGCACCTGATCGCCTTCACCATCTGCTCCACCGCCGACGACCTGGCGCAGGAGACGCAGGACAACATCCTGCGCTTCGCCGCCTCGGGCTTCCGCGACTTCACCCGCATTGCCGCCAGCGACGTGGCCATGTGGCGCGACATCTTCCTGAACAACCGCGAGGCGCTGCTGGAGATGCTGGCGCGCTTCACCGAGGATTCCCAGGCCCTGGGCCGCGCGGTGCGCTGGGGCGAGGCAGGCTTCATCGAGGACCGCATCCAGCGCGGGCGGAAGGTCCGGCGCTCGCTGATCGAGATGAAGCAAGCCTGAAGTGGGGTTTCCGGCGGATGCCCCCGGGCGGAGGCTCCGCCTCCCCCGGTCCCCCACCGCTGGGGAGATAGTATCTCCCCAGACCCCGCCTTGAGTTGGTGCTGGCGGCAAGGTCGGCCTGTGGCCCACTCCTGGGGACAGGCGGACCGGCAAGCTCCCGGAGAAAGGAAAGACACTATCTTCGCGCTGGTGGCAGCGGCAGTCGCCGGGAAGCCATGCTTCCCGCCGCGATCCGGTGTCAGCGAGAGCCAGCGAAGGGGAGGTCCAGGACCCTCAGGGTCCTGGTGGATGGGGCCCCGGGGAAGGCAAGGCCTCCCGGCTGGCAGTGGCAGCAAAGCCCTGATCCCCTGCCTTGCCCCCCACCCTGGCCCGGAGGGCGCGGAGGGCCTATCTAGGGGATCCCATCCTTCCTGCAGGCGAGCGATCCGATGCGCGACAGCAGCTACACCGGCTATACCCCTCATATCGTTCCCGGCGTGACGCCGGTGGACAAGATCACGGTGGAGAGCCGGGTGGTGGCCTGCGACGGCGGCAAGGGCGCGCTGGGGCATCCCACCATCTACATGCGGATCGAGGACCGGGAGGTCACCTGCCCCTACTGCTCGCGCACCTATGTGCTGGCCGAGGGCGCGGGGGATGACGGCCACCACTGAGGCGCTGGCAGGAATTCGGAAAGGGGCGGCGATGACCGAGGATGCACCCTCCGGGACCCCCCGTGACAGCACGGCCCCGGAGCAGGAAGCGGCCACAGCCGCCGTCATCAACATGCCGGGGGCGGCGGGCGGCGTGCCGGCCACCCCGCCGGGCGAGCGGCACCTGATCCTGGTGGACGGGTCGGGCTACATCTTCCGCGCCTTCCACGCCCTGCCACCGATGACCAATCCGGAGGGCGTGCCGGTGAACGCCGTCTTCGGCTTCTCCGGCATGCTGTCGAACTTCCTGTCCCGGCATGTGGGCAGCCATATCGCCGTGGTCTTCGACGCCTCCCGCAGCACCTTCCGCAACGAGATCTACCCCGACTACAAGGCGCACCGGCCCGAGCCGCCGCCGGAGCTGGTGCCCCAGTTCAAGATGATCCGCGAGGCCACGGCGGCCTTCGGCGTCGCCTGCGTGGAGCAGCAGGGCTACGAGGCGGACGACATGATCGCCTCCTATGCCGCCGCCTTCGCGCGGGATGGCGGGCGGGTGACGATCGTCTCCTCCGACAAGGACCTGATGCAGCTCGTGGACGAGCGCGTCGAGCTGCTGGACCCGATCAAGCAGAAGCCGATCCGCGCCGCCGAGGTGATGGAGAAGTTCGGCGTGCCGCCGGAGAAGGTGGTCGAGGTGCAGGCCCTGGCCGGGGACCCCACCGACAACGTGCCGGGCGTGCCGGGCATCGGCGTGAAGACCGCCGCGCAGCTGATCGAGACCTATGGGGACGTGGAGACGCTGCTTTCCCGCCTGTCCGAGATCAGGCAGCCCAAGCGCCGCCAGACGCTGGAGGAGAATGCGGAGAACGCCCGCATCAGCCGCCGGCTGGTGGAGCTGGACCGCAACGCCCCCCTGCCGCACCCGGTGGAGGAATTCGTCACCCGGCCGCCCGAGCCGGCGCGGTTGAGCGGCTTCCTGGAGCGCAACGGCTTCCGCTCGCTGCAGCATCGGCTGGGGCTGAGCCAGGACGGCCTGCGCGACAGCGGCCCCCGTCGCCTGCCGGCCGCGCTCGAGGCGCCGGTTCCCGCCGAACCGCTGGCGGTGCCGGCCGAGGCCGCGCCCTTCGGCCCCTACGAGACCATCGCCGATCTCGCCACACTGGAGCGCTGGATCGCGCGGGCGCGCGAGGCCGGGGTGGTGGCGGTGGACACGGAGACGGACAGCCTGGACGCGCTGGCGGCCAATCTGGTGGGCGTCTGCCTTGCGGTCGCGCCGGGGCAGGCGGCCTACCTGCCGCTGCGCCATGCCTCGGGCGACCTGTTGCAGCCGGCGCCGCAGCAGGTGCCTTTCGACGAGGCGATTGCCCTGCTGCGCCCGCTTCTGGCCGAGCCCGGCATGCTGAAGGTGCTGCACAACGCGAAATACGACACCGAGGTGCTGGCCCGGCCGGAGAATGGCGGCCTCACGGTCGATCCGGTGGACGACACGATGCTGCTTTCCTACAGTCTCGATGCCGGGCGGCACGGGCATGGGATGGACGAGCTGTCGCGCCGGCACCTGGCGCACCAGCCGGTCACCTATGACGAGGTGACCGGCACCGGCAGGGCGCGCAAGCCCTTTGCCCAGGTGCCGCTGGAGCAGGCCACCGCCTATGCCGCGGAGGATGCGGATGTCACGCTGCGCCTCTGGCTGGCGCTGAAGCCGCTTTTGCGCGAACGCCGGGCGCTGGCCCTCTACGAGCAGGTCGAGCGTCGCATGATCGCCGTGCTGCGCGACATGGAAACCGCCGGCATCAAGGTGGACGGCGAGGAGCTGGCGCGGATCGGCGAGGACTTCTCCCAGCGCATGACGGCGCTGGAGGCGGAGATCCACGGACTCGCCGGCCGCGCCTTCAATGTCGGCTCCCCCAAGCAGCTCGGCGATATCCTGTTCGGCGAGATGGGCCTGCCCGGCGGCCGCAAGGGAAAGACCGGCGCCTATTCCACCGACGTCTTCGTGCTGGAGGAGCTGGCGGCCCAGGGCCACGAGCTGCCCCGCAAGGTGCTGGACTGGCGGCAGCTCTCGAAGCTGAAATCCACCTATGTGGACGGGCTGCAGGCGCAGATCGCTGCCGATGGCCGGGTCCATACGGATTTCAGCATGGCCATCACCTCCACCGGCCGGCTTTCCTCCACCGAGCCCAACCTGCAGAACATCCCCATCCGCACCGAGGAAGGCGCCAAGATCCGCCGCGCCTTCGTGGCGGAGCCGGGGCATGTCCTGCTGGCGGCGGATTATTCGCAGATCGAGCTGCGGCTGCTGGCCCACATGGCCGACGTGCCGACGCTGCGGGAGGCCTTCAGCAAGGGCGAGGACATCCACACCCGCACGGCGCGGGAGATCTTCCGCCTGCCGGAAGGGGCGCCGGTGGACCGCGAGCTGCGCCGCCGTGCCAAGACGGTGAATTTCGGCATCATCTACGGCATCTCGGCCTTCGGCCTGGGGCCGCGGCTTGGCATCTCCCCGGGCGAGGCGCGGGGGATCATCGACGCCTATTTCACGCAGTATCCGGGCATCCGCGACGCGATGGAGAAGATCAAGGAGGAGGCCCGCATCCACGGCTTCGTCCGCACCTCCTTCGGCCGGGCGCTGTGGATTCCCGACATCACCGCCAAGCAGGCGCAGATCCGCGCCAATGCCGAGCGGCAGGCGATCAACGCCCCCTTCCAGGGGGGGGCTGCGGAGATCATCAAGCGCGCCATGGTCCGCATGCCGCTGGCACTGCGCGAGGCCGGACTCTCGGCGCGCATGCTGCTGCAGGTGCATGACGAGTTGCTCTTCGAGGTGCCGGAGGGTGAGGTCGAGGCGACGGCGACGCTGGTGCGGGAGGTGATGGAGGGCGTGGCGACCTTGCATGTCCCCCTGTCCGTCGAGGTCGGGACGGGACATTCCTGGGCCGAGGCGCACTGATCCGGCCAGCCGCTTTTCCTGGCCGTTCTGCGTTGCGCTTCGTGATGGCCCGCCGGGAGAGAGGCTCTGCCTCTCGCCCCGGCCGGTCCCGGGGCCCCGGGCTTTCGTTGGCTTTGCGTGGGTGCCGCCAGTCTGCCGCCTGATCCCGGCTGGAAGGGCGCACCAAAGCTCCGGAACCTGGCGAAGCGGTGAAATCGAGGTAGGGGCAGTTTCCGGCCGGCTTGCGCGCGGGTGCCCCATCCTACCATTACAGGTTGTGCTTGTCCCCTGTTGCCTCGGCTCAAAGGCGCAAGCCGCATTCTTGTTTCCTGGGTTACTTGTTGTTGATTCGGAAGGATGATTCAGGGAGGGCGGATTTCCTTGCGCAACAACCTGTGGCTGAATATTTTATAATGGTATCGCAACGACGAACCGTGCCACGGTCGCCCCGCCCTGTCCGCCCGGGCTATAACCGTGCCGGGAGGAGGGTTTCCCCGGCTCTCCGACGTTCTGGATCGTGCCCGTGGCCTCACCTTTGCGATGGATCGTTGCCCGGCTTCGCCGCCGTCCCGACAAGGAGCACGAGATCGCCCTGAACCGGGTGGCGATCGCCCTTTGCGCGCTGGTGTACTTCTTCCTGGTGGTGCCCTCCGATGCCTCGCTGGAAGAGGCGCGGTGGCTCTGCGCCGCCTTTGCCATCGCGACACTGCTGCTCTGCGGGCATCTGGTGCTCCGCCCCGGCGCCTCCGTCCTGCGACGCCTGGCGGGGATCGTGCTGGATCTGGGCACCCTCTCGGGCGGGCTGCTCACCGGCGGTGTCTATGTGGCCGCGCTCTATCCGCTCTATCTCTGGGTGATCTTCGGCAACGGCTTCCGCTTCGGCATCGCTTATCTGGGCGTCGCGGCGGGCCTGTCCATCCTGGCCTTCGGCACCATCATCCATGTCTCGCCCTACTGGCAGGCCAACTACCCGCTGGCGCTGGGCCTGCTGGCTGGGCTGGTGGTCCTGCCGGGCTATGCCGCGATGCTGATCCGCAAGCTGTCCCTGGCGCGGGACCAGGCGGAACAGGCCAGCCAGGCGAAGAGCCTCTTCCTGGCCAGCGTCAGCCACGAGCTGCGTACGCCGGTCACCGCCATCGTCGGCATGAACGACCTGCTGCGCCGCACGCCGCTGCAGCCCGAGCAGCGGGAGATGACGGGGACGATCCAGACCTCCGCGCGCTCCCTGATCTCGCTGATCGACGACCTGCTGAACCTGTCGCGCCTGGATGCGGGCCGCGTCGCCTTCGAGCAGGTGGTCTTCGATCCGGTGGCAGTGCTGCGCGACGCGGCGCGGCTGGTCACCGCCCAGGCGCTGGAGAAGGACCTCCGCCTCGGCTTCCACGTCACGCCGCGCAGCACCGGCCTGCTGCGCGGCGACCGGCGCCGCCTGGGCGAGGTGCTGCTGAACCTGACCGGCAACGCGGTGAAGTTCACCCGCCAGGGCGGGGTGGTCCTGGCCCTGGACATGCAGGAACAGCCGGGAGGCATCCTGCTGCGGCTGGAAGTGTCGGACACGGGGATCGGCATCGCGCCGGAGGCCCAGGAGCGCATCTTCGAGAGCTTCACCCAGGCCCATGAGCGGATCGCCAACGATTTCGGCGGCACGGGGCTGGGCCTGTCCATCTCCCGCCGCCTGGTCCGGGCGCAGGGGGGCGAGATCGGGGTGCGGAGCCGCCTGGGCCGTGGCAGCACGCTCTGGCTCATCCTGCCCATGGAGCGTGTCGCCGCCGAGGGCACAGCTTCGCCCATGCCCTGGCATGCGGTGGTGCTGGT
>NZ_BDLP01000218.1:0-7588 GCF_001950415.1 Roseomonas sp. TAS13 | reverse complement strand
GACTGCACCAACGGCGAAGCCGGCACGGTCGGCTTCTCCTCGGGCTGGGGCGTCCGCGCCGTGGACGCCGCGGCGGCTGGGGTTGCGGTCGCCTGCGGCCCGCCGGCGGCCAGGTCAGGCTGCGCGTGCCGGGCGGCAGCACTCCCGAAGGTCGGCGAGAGCGTCATCACCCGCCGCTCCAGCGCCTCCACCTTATCCATGACGTCGGGGCGGTACTGGTCGCCACCCTCCTTGCCCGTGACGACGGCGAGGGTGCGGATATCATGGGCGAGGCGCCGATCCCGCAGGTCCGGCACTTCGCGCAGCAGGTCGCGGATACGCTCGTTTTCCAGCCCCGGCGCCGAGTTGGCAAGGCGGCCGAGTTCGGCACGCAGACCCTCCGGCACGCCGCCGACCGGACCGGCCAGGCGGGAGAAATCCTGATGTGCGTAGGCAGCGCGGGTCCGCAGCGCCTCGTCGCGGACGACATCGGGCTGGTGCAGCAGCCGGGTGACCTCCTCGATCTGGCGGCTCAGCCTGGGATCGTGCCCGGAGAGGGTGGCACGCACCTCGTTCATCCGGTCGAACAGCTCACGGAGCGGATCGGGACCACGCGCCGCTGGGCGTGGCGCGTCGGATAGGGTGGTGGACATGGGAAAGCTCCTCAGTTGGCGACGAAGGACGGGGAGGGGATCGGGGTCGCGCCGACGCCGGGAAAGCCCCGCTCGGCGGCGATCGCGAGGTTCGCCGCGCCGACGGCCGCCACCTGCTGCTGCACGCGCAGGTTCTGCAGCGCGAGGTAGTTGGAGAGCGCGAGCTGCGCCGCGATCTCACGCGAGACGGCCGCCGGCGTCATCGCCTGCAAAGACGCCGCCCAGGCCGTATCCGAGAAGCGACGGTCCACTTCCAGGGAGAGCACCTGCATCCAGGAACCGGCCGCGGGCGGCGTGCCGCCGCGCGCCGTGATCTGGGCGCGCTGGGCCTCGTTCAGCGTCACCGCCGGCGCCGTCATGGCGATCTGCGTGCTGAACACAGAGCGCGCCAGGGACATGCGGGCGTCGTAGGCCCGGCGAAGGGCCGAGGCGTTCTGACCCTCAACGGAGGTGAGGTGGTCGCCGCGCAGCGCCGCCGGCACGACCGGCTGCACGACGTTGGTGGCGTAGTCGTTCGCGGCGTTCACCTCGTCGACGTCGGCGTAGACCTCGCGGCCGTTGAAGGACGAGGCTCGCACGTCGGCATTGGGGCGAACGGAGATGGTGCAGAGGCCAGCCGCCTCTTCGTCCTGGTCGCAGTAGCGGGCGAGATGCAGCGCGTTGCTCGACGTCATGGACTGCGCCTGCCCGTACCAGGCGGCGGTGCCCTGACCGCCTTCGCCCCGCAAGTCCATGACGTCAGCGATGGCGGTCGCGATCCGGTCGCCCTGGATGCGCGACACCGTGGCCGCCTGGCCGCTGTCGAGAGCAAGGCAGGCCTGCGGCGAGGCAGTGTGCTCGTCGCGGATCTCGGTGTTCCGCATGTCGCGCTGGAAGCGTGCATTGGCGGTGTTGGAGGCGTCGGCGATCTGCTGGACCGCGCTGATCTGCGCGCGCTGATAGTTGGAGACCTGGGTGAAGCCATCGCCCAGCTTGGTGTCCAGCAGCCCCCCCATGTTGGTGATGCGGTCGCCGATCAGGTTCCCGATACTGGTGATGTTGTCATAGACACGGGTGATCGCATTGTTGAGGACCTGCTGCGCCTGCGTCAGCAGGAGGTGGGTGACGGCATCGAAGGTCGGCCATTCCGCATGGGCCGGGCGGGGGGCAACCGTTGTCACGGTGCCGGCCACGACCAGGATGGCGACAGTGGTCCTGAGATGTTTCCGCATGGGATCGCTCCGTGCCGTCTAGCGGCTTGGCAGGGTGTAGCCGGAGGGCGCCAGGGGTGAGCCGTTGACGTAGAAGTTGCCCGACGTCCCGAAGCCCGTTCCGAAGGTACCGATGGGCGGACCGCCGCCGCCGAAGGACAGACGCGGGCACATCAGGCCACCGCCGATCCCGCCGAAGCCCAGGTTGAAGCCGCTGACGGTGAGGCCGCACTGGATGGAGCCGAGCGCCGACTGCCAGGCCTGGCTGACCGTGGCGCAGATCTGACCCTGGATGGCGTCGAGCAGGTTGGTAGGATCGAGCAGGCTGGCGATCACGTTGAGGCCGACGCCGCGAAAGAAGCCGTCGAGGCAGGTCAGGTTGCGGACGCTGGTGGGCGCCTGGATGGCCGTGTCGTCGGCCTGGACCCGCGCCTCGATGGCTCCGGCGGCGGCCTGGGTGATCGCGGTACAGCCCACGCTGCCGGTCGATTGCGCCCGGGCGAGGGAGGGCGCGGCGAGCAGGGTCGCGAGCAGCGCCAGGGCGAGGCAGGTGCGACGCATCACGCGGCCTCCCGGCGGGCTTCGCCCAGGACCTCGGCCAGCAGCTGCAGCCGCGCTGGGGCGAACAGGCGTTCCAGCAGGGTCTGGCGGTGCAGCGCCGCCAGCATGGCCCGAAGGCAGGCGCCGGCTTCGGTGGTTTCGTCGCGCAGCAGGGCCTCGGGCCAGGGATGAAAGCGGCCCACGGGCGCCTCGTCGAACCAGGCGAGCAGCCGCAGCAGCCGTGCGACGCCGAGCTGGGCCATGGCCTCCCGGAGATGCAGGCCCTCGTCGGTGAAAAGGCCGGCGAGGCTGCCGCCGCCGCCGGCATCCTTATCGAGATGCTGGCCAAATGCGGTCAGCAGCGGCAGCACGGCCGGATCGTCCTCCACGGACCGGATCAGTCCCGCCACCATCGCCGCCACGGCGGGCTCGGCGCGCCGGACCCATTCCAAGACGCCATCTCGCTCCAGGTCGGGCACGGTGCCCCTCCACTCTCCAAGGAGGGCACAGGCTGGCAGGGCGCGACGCGAACGGCGTGCCAGCCACCCGGCCTAGCGGGCGATGGTGGCGGTCTGCCCCGAGAGCAGCAGCCGAAGCCGCTGGGGCTTGAGGGCGTCCCGCAGGACCTCGTACCAGACCTTGCCACCGGTCCAGGAAACCGTTGTTTCGGGTGTCACACCGGGGCCGTAGACCACCCTGATTCCCCTCGGGACGATCTGCCGGACGGCAAATGACAGTGGGATATCAGTGCCGTAGCCCTGCATCCTGGCGGGCCCGGCATCGCCGGCCGCCGGCCGCGATGAGCGGCGGGTGGGCGTTTGCGATGTATCGGTGCTACCATGGGGTGTATTCGCTTGATCCATATGGCCGGATTCCGCCACGACGGCGCCGGATGGCATCAAACGGAAGTCGACCGGGGTAACCGGGACAGTGGAGGGGTGCAGGAGTTGCAAGGTCAACAGGACGACCGGGGGAAATGCCATGGCGTGGGTTCTCCTTCTCCCTCCACTGCCCTTCGCCGATGCGAACGGCATCCACGACGTCCGATGCCCGGGCGTGACGGCCGGGCGGCCTGTCCCCGATGAAGAAGCCCGAGCAGGCCTCGGTTACCCAATCGCCAACGGCCGTACCCTCGGCGCCGTCTCGCCGCACTCGCGGCGCGGAGCGTGATGTCGATCCCTATCTTGCCGTCGTGGGCAGACGCATCAGGGAAATCCGGACTGAACAGTCCCTGACCCAGGCAGAGCTGGCCGTGAAGGCCGGGTTGCAGGTCACCACGATCTTCTCGGTCGAGAACGGGCTGCAGTACCTCACGCTCAAGACCCTGCTCGGCATCGCCCGAAGCCTTGGCGTCGAGCCGGCCGATCTGCTGCCTTCCATCTATGCGACAGAGGGCCAGCGCGACACGGCGCCGGAGCCCGACCGCAGGACAGGCAGGAGATCTCAGCCGGAGAGCGACGAGGGGCACCGTCTGGAGGACCTCGATACGGTCCTGGCCGAAATCGATCGTCTGGTGCAGTTAGCCCGGACGATGCGAACACGATCGAACCCCTATGGTGGCCGCAGCAAGCGGTAGTCCCGATCCCCTGAAGGCAGCGAATACAGTAGGATAGCCTTAAGGGCCATGGACGGAACCCTGGTTCTTGATTGCGATAGAGCCGAAAACAACGCCAAATCGCTTCGGTTAAATCCAATTCTCATTGCTTCTTCGATCACGGTTGTGACAGTGTGCGCCCGGGAACGACTGGGGCTTCGGGCATGTCAGGGCAGATTTCCGGCGGCGCTGTCGCCGGCAGGAAGGGTAACCAGGGCGCGGCACCAAGCGGGGCGGGCACGGTCTCCAACTGGAGGTTCGACCGGGTTCTCGCAGCGATGATCGCGAAGGGACACGGCCTGGAAGCCCTGCAATGCTGCCTCGGCGTGACCGTCGCCTTCATTCTGGAGCGTGTCGTGGCATGCGGGATGGCCACGCCGCCCGATCATCCCATGCGGCGAAGCAACCATCCTCGTGCCTGGAAGACCAGTGATCTATCACTATTCATCGAGTGCTGGATCGCCAATTGGGACGGCGGCAGCATGGCCGACACCTTCGGGCGCTCCCGGGGTGGCATCTACGCCCTGAGCCGACGCCTCGGCCTCCCGAGCCGCCGGCGAGGCGACATCCGTCGCCCCACGATCCGCGCGGTCGGCGAGATGGGCGAGGCCCGACAGGCCGCTGCAGCCCCCAGAGCCGGATCATCTCTCGCGGGCGGCAGTCAGGCATTGCCGCCGATCGTGAGCCACTCCCCCGTCGCACAGCCCCCGATCCTGACGTCTCGGAGGCGCGCGCAGGTCATCTGCACCCTGTCCCCCGTCGAGGCTCCCACCGCGGCGGTGTCCGGGCGCAGGACGAGTGGCCTGCAGCAGGCCGATACCCAGGCGGAGATGGCCCCCCTCCCCACGCCGGAGGCCGGGATGCGGCGCGTCCGGACGCTGACGGGCTTCGATGGCCTGCCGCTCGCCGTCGAGGTGCGCGCCAGCCGCGGTCAGGTGGCCTGGACGCCACGCCTCGAACTCTACCTCGCGAGCACCCGCTGGGCCGGCCAGCACCCGCGCGCCGTCGCCCGCGATCTCGGCATTCCCTTCAGCGCCGTCGTATCGCGGCTGCACCTGATGAATGTCCCGCCACGGCCGCGGGAGGAGCTGACCGACACCTATGACCCCGACCTGGCGCGCAGGCGGCTGCACGAGGCCGGAATGGAGGTCCGTCAATGCCACAAGCATGCGGGTCGTCTGTTCTTCGGCAACCGATGGACCTATGTCGCCCCACTCACCAAGCGGTCGAGCGGCTACCAGCGAGAGGTATCCAACCTGGACCATTAGCGGCGATCCGTGGCTGTTCGCATCACCATGACCGAGGATTCCGTCATCAGGATGGAACCTTGTCATGCAGAATGCGCGCACGGCGATCAGTCACCGGCTGAGCGATCCGGAGTTCCAGGGACGCCTGGTCAATCGCCTCACCCTCCTGACGGTCGCCATGTCCGTCGTCACCCTCTCGGCGCTGGCGCATTCCTACTGGCTGCAGACACGCCCCAGCGAAACCCGCTACTTCCTGGTCGACGGTCGCAACCCGCCGCGGCCGATCCGCGCGCTCGAAAGCCCCGTCGTGGATGACGCGCAGCTGCTGGAATGGACGGTCCGGGCGGTGCTCGCCGCCTATAATGTCAACTATCACGACTACCCGACGCAGCTGAACACGGCGGGACGGCGCTTCTCGCTGCAGGGCTGGAACAGCTTCGCCCGTAGCTACCAAGCCAGCGGCAACTTCGAGGCGATGAAGGCCGGGCGCATGGTCTGCTACGCCCAGGCGCAGCGCGCCGCCACCATCGCCGACACGCAGATCGTGCGGGGGCGCCTGAGCCACACGGTGCAGTTTCCCATCGTGCAGACCTGCGAGAACTCGCAGCAGACGAGCCAGACCAACCTGACCATCTCGACGGTCGTCGTTCGCACCAACGACGAGGATCGTCCGGACGGCCTGATGATCGACCAGCTGGTCGCCATCGCCCGATAGCCGGATCAGGAGCTCCTCTCGTGCATGTCCGTCACGCCATCCTTGGCCTTGCCGCGGGCTCCGTGCTCGCCGCTGCCGCATCGGCCCAGGCGCCGCCACCGCCGAGCCCGGCGGATCGGGCCGCCACGCGCGACCGCATCCTGGAGGACGCGATCCCGCTCACCCCGGAGATGATCCGCGAGCTGGCGCGCCGCTACGGCGAGGTGCGCCGCGCCCAGGAGGAGAGCGTCGCCATCGTGGCGGCGCCCGTGAGCCGGCCGGTGAATGTCGGCTTCCAGCCCGGCCAGCCGACCTCCATCGTGCAGACCGTGCGCGGCTACCCCACCGCGCTCAGCTTCTTCGACAACACCGGCCAGCCATGGCCCATCGCCTGGGATACCAACTCCAACAACGCCAACGTCTCGGGCGGCGGCGGTGCCGGCGTCGGCGGCTGCTCGACCTCGCCCAATGCCGGACCCGCCGGCCCCGGAGGGCCGTCTGCCGACCTGACGGGTTTCCATGTCTGCGTCCCGGTGCGCGGCTCCAACACCATCCAGATCACGCCGATGTCCGTGGCGCCGCGCGGCGGCCTGCTGGTCAACCTGCAGGGGGCGCCCAAGCCGATCTCCTTCCTGCTGGTGGCCGGCCAGTCGCGCTACGACGCGGATGTCAGCATCCACGTCTCCAACCGAGGGCCGAACGCCCGCATTCAGATCGACACCCGTCCGGGCGCGCCCGTGACCGGCGCCCCCTACCTGACCGCCATGCTCTCCGGCGTGGCCCCGGCCGATGCCGTGCCCCTCGCCGTCAGCGGTGTCTCGCCCGACGACGTGCGGGCCTGGCGGCTGGGCAGCCAGCTCTACCTGCGCACGCGCCACACCCTGCTGTCGCCGCCCTGGGACGCCTCGCAGTACGGCGAGGGTGGAACCACGGTCTACGCACTGGCGCAGACGCCGGTCGTGCTGCTCTCCGTCAACAACCGCACGGTCTCGGCCGAGCTGCGCGAGGAACGCTGATGTCCGACGCCGCCATCCGGCGCAGGGTGCTGCGCAACCCCTTCAACCGCGCCCTCGGCGCCGGGCCGATGCGGCTCGCCGGGATCGCCGCCCTCGGCGCGACCGTGGTGGGCACCGCCATCTGGGCGGCACTCGGCTCCACCGAGCCCCCCGCGGAAAGCCGCGCGGCGCGGCAGACCCCGGTCAACACGCTGCCGGGTGGTCCCAACAGCAACCCCTACCAGGACCGCCTCGCGGTGGCCGACAACCAGCGGCAAGCCGAGCGAGCGCAGCAGGCTGGACGGTCCTTCACGCCCCCGATCAACGCCAGCCAGCGCGGCATTCCGCCGGATCTGCAGCTGCCGCCGCCCGTCCAGCTCCCGGCCGCGATCGCAACGCCCGCGCCGGCGGCACCGGTTGTCTCCCCGCCGGCCGTGCGACCGGCCACGGTGGAGGCACCGCCCCCGGCCCTGCTCTACGCGCCTCCGCCGATGCGCGCGACCCCCTCCCCGAACCCGATCCGCACAGTCGCCCAAACGAATACGCCGACGACGCCGGCCGACGATCCGGCCTTCCGCGCCGCGGTGAATGGGCTGTTCGGCGGCTGGCAGGGTCGCCCGGGGCAGACCACCGTGACCCTCGCGCCATCCGCCGCCGCCGAGGACGGCCGGGACGGCGCAGGTGCCTTCGCCCGAC
>NZ_BDLP01000217.1:0-7605 GCF_001950415.1 Roseomonas sp. TAS13 | reverse complement strand
GACATCGTCGAGACCGGCAACGATAGTTGGCGATTCAAGAACCGCGCCTGAACGCCCCCTCAACACACCTCACAAGAGGGTCCCTTTTGCGTGCCGATCTGGGGTCCCAATTCAGTGCCGATTGACAATCAGCTTGGGCAACTGGTTCTCTCCCTTCAGCCGGCGCCAGGTTTTGGCCGCAGCCATGACGAGCTTGAACACCATCAGCCGAGCGGTGTCCTGCGACAGTGCGCCCTTGGTGCGGACGGTCCGGTGCCGGACGGTGGCGAACACGCTCTCGATGGGGTTCGAGGTGCGTAGGTGGTCCCAGTGTTCGGCGGGGAAGTCGTAGAAGGTCAGCAGAGCGTTGCGGTCCTTCAGCAGGCAGGTGGCCGCCTTCTCGTATTTGGCCCCGTACTTCTCGGCGAAGGTCGTGATCGCCGCTTCCGCTGTCGCGCGGTCCGGCGCCTGCCAGATCTCGCGTAGATCGGCCTTGGCGGCTGGCTGGACCGACCTCGGCAGCTTATCCAAGACGTTGGCGGTCTTGTGCACCCAGCACCGCTGATGACGGGTGGCCGGGCAGAC
This sequence comes from Roseomonas sp. TAS13, assembly GCF_001950415.1. Lineage (NCBI taxonomy): Bacteria > Pseudomonadati > Pseudomonadota > Alphaproteobacteria > Acetobacterales > Roseomonadaceae > Roseomonas > Roseomonas sp. TAS13. The sequence goes on along the minus strand of NZ_BDLP01000217.1, from coordinate 7,041 downwards.
CTCCTCGAGCGCCTTCCAGAAGCCGAGCGCGCCATCGCCTGTGGCCAGTTCGGGCGCGATCATCAGGCCACGGGCCTTGAGGTCGACCAGCAGTTCCCGCCAGCTCTGCGCGCTCTCGCGCAGGCCCACCTGGAAGCCAAGCAGCTCCTTCCTGCCCTCCGGCGTGGCGCCGATCAGCACCAGCATGCATTCGGCCTGCGGCTCCATCCGGGCCTGCAGGTAGACGCCGTCGGCCCAGACATACACGTAGCGACGGGCCGACAGGTCGCGCCGCTGCCAGCGCGTGTAGTCCGCCTCCCAGTCGTCCCGCAGCCGCGCGATCACCGAGGGCGACAGGTTCGGCGCCTCGCGGCCCAGCAGGGCCCCGAGCGCCTCCTGAAAGTCGCCCATCGAGACCCCGCGCAGGTAGAGGATCGGCAGCAGGGCATCCAGGCTCCGCGTCCGCCGCGCCCAGCGCGGCAGAAGAGCCGAGGCGAAGCGGATGCGCTCGCCGCCCGCCTCCTCGCCAGCACCGCGGTCGCGCAGCTTGACCCGCTGCACCGGCACCGGGCCGATCCCGGTCTGCACCAGCCTCTCCGGGCCATGCCCGTGCCGCACCAGGCGCTCGCGCCCATCCGGCAGCCGCAAGCCCCTCATCTCGGCCAGGAAGGCCTCCGCCTCGGCCTCAACCGCCTGGGCCAGCAACCGGCGGGCCCCGCTCCTCAGGACCGCCGTCAGCGGGTCCTCCACCGTCTCAGGCTGACGAAGTGGAACGACAGTGGTATCTTTCGTCATGGCGTATCGCTCCTTCGGGAGGTTCAGGCAGGCTTGTCACCCACCTCGATACGCCGCCTCTCTCACACCGCCATCACCCAGTTCCGGCCATAGCTCGCAGCGCTTCCGAAGGGCGCTTCCTTTAAGACGGAGGAGGCTCGCCTCTGAATTCGGGTCTCCTCCACATAATTCGCCCTCGGCACGCACTGTTCCACGGCGCAGGAACTGTTTGTCGAGCAAAGCTTGCGTCAAGCTGGCGTGTCGGTCTCGCGGGAGGTGTGGAAGCCCCCTCCACCGCCGAGCTGAGCATCCTCTCCCTGTAACGCGAAAGCGAAGGATTGCACGCTTCGTCCGGCAGGCGCTCCGGGGTCCGGCGACCCCAAGGCCAGGCGCCCTCAACCTCGACACTTAGCGAAACGCTAAGGAAGGTTCGGATGAGCACCACCAAGCCCAGCACGCCTAGGTGCTCGAAGGTGGGCGATACGGCCACCGTCCCCAGGATGTCCGCGGCGACCAGCAACTCCAGCCCGAGAAGGACGCCGCGACCCAGATCAGCCCGGTAAACGGGTAATTCCGCGAACCGGTCGGAGCCCGCGTTCACCCGTCGCGCAAACCGGGCCGTGGCGGCGAGGGAGACGAGCAGGATGGCGGCCACGCCCGCTGCCTCGAAGCCTGACGCGATCCAGAGGGCTGCTTCGTCGAGCACGGTGCAACTCAAGCCGGTTCGCGGTGCACGTCGTGCACCACGATACCGGGATCCTCCTCCGGCATCCGCAGCCACTCCCGTCGGCGCAGCGTGGCGCGCGTGTCCTCCAGCCCGCCGTCCCAGTGCTCGCGCATGGTCTCCAGGCCGAACTCGTAGTCCCGCGCCTGACCCTCGTAAGCCTTCCGCTCGTAAATCAGTTGCAGAACGAGAAGGCGCGGCAGCCTCTGAAGGCGTCGGCACAGCGCCCGCTCCTCATCGTCCAGGCGCTCCTCCGGCATCTTCGCGAGCGCGCGTTTCAAACGCAGTTGCCATCGCCGTAGCCGCGTATAGGCGTCAGTGTTCAGGCGGGTGCGTGATGAGTAGCGAATGTCCTTCTCCCGGCTCAGGACCTCCTCCATGTCGCGTGGCAGTGGGCCGCGGGCCGGGAACAGGTCCACCTGCACCACCAGCCCATCGCGCTCCTCCTGTTCCAGCAGGTACTGCAGCGGGGTGTTGGAGACGAGGCCGCCGTCCCAGAACCAGTCGGTGCCGACCCGCACCGGTGCGAAGCCCGGTGGCAGCGCGCCCGAGGCCATCACGTGCTCCGGCCCGATCACCATCTTCGCGCAATCAAACCAGAAGAGATTGCCGGTCTCCGCGTTCACCGCCCCGAAGGCAACACGCGGATGGCCGCCATTCAGAAGCCGCCAGTCCACCAATTCCTCCAGCGTCTCGCGCAGCGGCGACGTGTCATAGAAGGCGGTGGCGCCGCGTCCCCCCCGTGGGACAAGCCAGGGAACCATTGGGTTCGGGCGAAAGAAGCCAGGTTGGCCGAGGAGTAGGGTTGAGAATGCGCTCTGGAGGTTGCGCGCGCGGCGCCAGTCGTCACCGTCCGGTGTCGGCACGGGCCACACGCCGCGGGCTGTGACGCGCTCCCAGAAAGCCCGCAGGCGCTCCACCCGGCGACCGGGCGGATTGCCCGCGATCAGGGCCGTGTTGATGGCGCCGATCGAGACCCCGGCAACCCAGTCGGGGTGCAGCCCCGCCTCTTCCATCGCATCGTAGACGCCCGCCTGGTAGGCTCCGAGCGCGCCGCCCCCCTGCAGCACCAGCGCGACGCACCCGCAGCCCTCGGGGCGGCAGCACGATGCAGCCGGTACGCTCGTCCGTGGCGTCGAATCCATCGTCATCCTCCTACGAGGCAGGCGCCAGCCGTCACCGGAGGGGGCCGTAGGCGCCGGTGCCGTAGCCTGCACCGCCGTATTGGCGCCCCACATCCGGGTCGAGGCCGTGCTGCTGGTGCTCCTGACTCCCTCCGGGCACTCCGTGTTGCATGCCGCCCGCGCGGGTCAGCTCGGTGGAGGGCATGGTCGAGCCGTGGCCGTCGCCGCGGCTCGTCGTGGGCGGGTGCCCTGTGTGCGGCGGAGGATGGTAGGGCTCCACGCGAGCGCACCCGGCGGCCAGCAGCAGCGCTGCGGGAGCGTAAGCACGAAGAATGCGCATGGGCTTGAACTCCGGTGATCCGTGGCGGACGGCGGTTCCGCCGGTGGCCAGCTTGGATTGGCTCAAGGCTGGAAGTGCCGATGTGGGAAGACGGCCCGCAGGGTCGGGCCGCCGCCCGGGCGGAGCACCTCAACCTCAATGCGGTAGTAGTCGCGCGCCGGTAGCGTGGCGAAGCCGCCGTAGGCCTCGGCTCCGCCAACTGCCATCGGCTCTAATCCGATCCTTTCCTCCGGCGTATGGCGCAGCCCATGCACGACCGCCGCCACTTGGGCATTGACGACCCGTGCTCCAGTCCTTGCGTCGAACAGCGCGACCAACAGGTGGTGGACGTAGCGGCCCGCCGGTGGCCCACCGTGTAGCCCGCGGCCGGTGTGCTCCGGCGGGTGGCCGCGGACGAGCGCCGCCGGGATCACGGCGAGGTAAACCACGAGGTCGCCGATGCGCCGGACGGCGCCGTCCGGATCGACAGCCGCTGCTCGACGCGGAGCGGCCACAGCCGCCATGAAGACGAGGGCAGGAACCGCAGCGAGCAGTTGGCGGCGGCCGCCGCCCTTCCCCGGCGCGGCTGGCTTCCCCATTGCGGTACCACGCTCTCCAGTCCGTTTGCGGGGTGCCCCAATTCGGGCGCCTTCCTCCCTGTCCCGTCCTCCGGCGTAGCCGTTCATCGCAAGTTCCTCCCCTGCCATATCCCTCCCGCACAGCCTGTCTCCGCCACCCGCTGCCAACGGGACGGCCGTGGACGGGTGAGCACCAGGCTCAATGCATGTCGAACCACCCGGCGCCCCTGATGTTGTTCCAGCTGTCTGTCTGATGGCACAGGAAGCACTGCTCGACGCGCGCGTGCTCCTGCCTTGCGATGGTCCGGTCCATCATCTCGAAATGCATCATGTAATGGCTGGGCGGGGCTTGGTGGCACTGCACACAATCCTGGGAGCGAGGCGACGGGTGCCGGAAGGCGGTGACCGACCAGGCTGCTGTGTCGTGACAACTCTGGCAGTCTTGGCCGAAGAGCGACCGATGTGGATCGCGGTTGGCGTGGCAACTCGCGCAGTCGAGGGTCGCCGCGGTACGGCTGGGAAGGGATCGTCGGTCCAGAGCCCCCCCAACCAAATCCGCCCCGCTGCCGGATAGCAGTGCCTGCAGCTTCGCCACGGCGTGGCGGAAGCTGGCCTCTCCCGAAGCCGAAGCGCGTGCTTCAGTCTCGGCAGCCCGGGCATGGCCCACCGTTGCCAGCACCGAATGGTCCATGTTGATCGGGCGGCGGTCTCGGCCTTGGTGCTCCACGTGGCAACCGGCGCACTCGCCAATGTTCGCGTGGAAGGCGGTGGAAGGTTTTGTCAGCAGCTCCGGCGCGGCGGTCGCGTGGCAGGTGACGCAGGACGCCGCTTCGACTCCTCGATCCGGCGTGTGGCAGCTCTCGCATTGCGCGTCCAGGAACGCGTGCGCGGCAGAGAGCGGCCCCGGAACCACCGCGGCGCGCCAGCCCGGCAATGCCGTTGATCCGGAGCGGTACATCTGCAGCGGCAGCAGCACGGCGGCGGCCGCGCCGAGCACCGCCAGCACCAAGTAGATGACGGTGGTGACCTTCACGGGAGCCACCGCAAGCCGAAGTAGATTCCGTTCCAGATATGCAGCGCCAGGAGCGGGTAGAGCACCAGGGCCGCGGCCACGTGGAGCACCGTCCACCGGGAGAGGGTCCGTTTGAGCGCCTCACGTCGGCCAATGGCGTGTTCGAGATCAGCAATCGCGCCGAGCAGGTGCTTGAGCGGAATCCCCGGGACGCCCGCGCCGGATGCCCGGGGCACTGACGACCCGGGCGCCGTTCCCGGGAGGACGACGGCTGCAGCGCCCTGGGGAATGACCCCGGTGGCCTCCGCGGCGAGCAGGTCGTAGCGGGTCCTGAGCGCCCCGAGCCTGGTCTGCTGCTCGCGCAAGTCGGTCCCGATCTGCGCCAGGTAGTAGCGGCCGACGAAGCCGCTCAGGACGACAGCCAACATCGCCGACACCAGCCCGATTCCGAGGGGACTCTGGAACGTGTGGCCGCTGTGCAGGATCCCGAGCAGCGCGCCGACCACGCCGGTGTAGACGTGGAAGGAGAGGATCACACGCAGCGAGGCGTGCTTCGTCACGCGTCCCCGGATCCAAGCGCTGCGTTTGACGAGAGAGTAGATGAGCAGCAGCACAAACAAGGTGGCGCCCGCGATGCCGAGCAAGCTCCCGGCCAGGCTTCCTGGGAAGCGCGGTGCCTCGTGCAGCAGGAAGCCGGGGATCAGGAGCGCCATGACGCTGATGAGGGCGCCAACCGTCAATCTCTCCGTCTCGCTCACCTCAGGCATCCACCTTGAGGTTGCCGACCGACTTTGCCTGGCAGGCGAGGATGATGCCGCGCGCCTTCTCCTCGGGCGGGAGCCCCTCCTCGACCTCCATCGTCACCTCACCTTTCAGGAGCGGCACCTTGCAGACGCCGCAGATTCCGACCCGGCAGAGGTAATCGATCTCCACCTCGATCGCCTCGGCCGCCTCCAGGACGCTCTGGTCCGGCGCCAGCGGCCCGGTCTTGCCCGACTTGGTGAACTCGACCTCCGCTGTGGCTACCCGAGGAACGGCACTGGCTGTGGTTGCGGCGGCGGTGGCGGCTGCCGGGGCAGGCGTGGCCACTGGCAAGGGGGCGGGGGTTCCGGGCGCGACCCCCCGGGCCGGGCCGAACGCCTCCGTCTTGACCTGCTCTCTTGGCACCCCGAGTTCGGCCAGCGCCGTCTTCACCGCCTCCATCATCGCTGGCGGGCCGCAGAGATGGACCCGACGGCGGGTGATCTCGGGGACGGAGCGCGCGATGAACTCCTTGGAGACGTAGCCCAGGGACCCCATCCAGGTGGTCCCCTCCGCGCGCTCCATGGTCGCCGCGACGTGCAGGTTGGGATGCCGCTTCTGGAGGTGCTCGAGCTCCTCGCGGAAGGTGAAGTCCAGTGGCGCGCGCGCGCCGTAGAGGAAGAAGATGTCGCCGGGGTAGGAGCGGTCGGTCAGGTAGCGCGTGATGCTCATCATGGGGGTGATGCCGACGCCCCCCGAAATCAGGACGATGCTGTCGGCCTCCGCGCCGGTGAAGGTGAAGACGCCCGCGGGCGCGGATACCTCGAGCAGGCTGCCGACCGCTACCTTATCGTGCAGGTATCGTGAGATGAGCCCCTGCTTCTCCCGCTTGACGGTGACCTCGACGAAGCTGGGTTGGGTCGGCGAGGAGGCGATGGTGTAGGCGCGCTTGGCCGTCGTGCCGTCGATCTCGGCCGAGACGGTCAGGAACTGGCCCGGCATGAAAGTGAAGGGGATGTCACCGCCGTCTGCATTCACGAGCCGGAAGGTCTTGACGTCCGGAGTTTCAGGGAAGATCGCCGCCGTGCGCAGCATGCCAGTCCACGGCCGCTTGGCCGCTGCGGTCGCCGCTGCGGTCGCCGCTGCGGGCGAGGGGGCAGGGCTGGCGGTTGGGGCAGCAGCGATGGCGGCCCTGGCGGGCTGTTCGAGAGATTGGGGGGCGGCCGCCCCGGAAGGCGGTGCGGATGGCCCTGGACTGGGTGGCCCTCCGGGGCGGGCAGTGGGGTCAGGGGAGGCGGGCGCAAGGCGTTGCGCCAAAGCGGCGATCCGCCGCATCCGGGCGTACTGGAGCGTGAGGGTTCCGATTAGGAAGGCGACGAGGAACGCCATCGTCGTCAGGTGATACCAGGACAACCCCCTGGGACCGCCCGTCGCCATCGGCATCGGCACCGCCTCGGCATCCGGAAGGGAGAGTTGGTCCCGGAACCAAGTGAGGGCGATCTGCCGCGGCGAGGTGCCTGCCTCGACCGCCCTCAATGCCGCCGTTCCGCTCTCCAGCATCTGCACGCCCTCGCGCAGGTTGGAGACACCGCGCTGGAATGCAGAAGCATCGTTCGCGGCGAGCGCCTGTTGCACCCTTGACGCGCCCAACCCCACTGCCTGGGCCCCCCAGCCGATGCGCCGCTGGCCCTCCGCCTCGATCGTGCGGCGCGCCTCAGGAGTGAGCGTCGGCATATCGAGCAGCGTCGCATAGAACGGCCGTGGCCCTCCCCCCATGCACCCCATCATGC
>NZ_BDLP01000216.1:0-7611 GCF_001950415.1 Roseomonas sp. TAS13 | reverse complement strand
AAGAGACAGGGGCATAGCCCTTGGCGGCCGCCACGAAGGCCAGAGCGATGCCGGTGTTGCCGGAGGTGGGCTCGATCAGCGTGGAATGGCCGGGGCGGATCAGCCCCTGGCGCTCGGCGGCCTCCACCATGGCCAAGCCGATCCGGTCCTTCACCGAGCCGAGCGGGTTGAAGAACTCCAGCTTCAGCGCCAGGCGCGCCGGCAGGGCCTCGGCGGCTTCCAGCCGAGGCAGGCGCACCAGCGGCGTGGCGCCCACGAGGTCGAGCACGCTGTCGTACATCCGCCCCCTCGGCTGGCTCTGTTCGGCGTGGAATCGTTCCTCCGGCAGGGCGGGGGAGGGGGACGTCATGTCTTCTTTCATCGCGCCGTCTGGATTACCACGGTGCGGCGGCGTATTTTAGGGGGCATCAGGGATAAGGAACGGCCTCCACCCCATGTTGTTGCGCCCATGCTGCTGAAACAGGATCGAGCCCTCACCGCCATCTCCGTGATGCTGGATGTCGCCTTCCATGTCGGGCGCGGCGCGGAGGTGGCGAGCGGCGGGGACATCGCGGACCGCCTCGGCGCGGCCAAGCGGGGGATCGAGCCGGTCTTCCAGGCGCTTTCCCGTGCCGGGTTGCTGGACAGCACCCGCGGCCCGCGCGGCGGCTACCGCCTCGCCCGCCGATCGCGCGACATCCGCCTCTGGGATGTGGTGTCCGCCGTGGCCGAGGAGGAGGAAAGCCCCGACATGACCGGGCAGCTCCAGGCCGCCGTGGTGGCGCCGCTCTGGGGCGAGATGGAAGGCCTGCTGCGCGAGCGCCTGGAAGGGATGACCTTGGACGACCTGCTGCGCCGCGCCCAGGCGCGCGGCCTCAAGCGTCCCTCCACGGAGCCGCTGAACTTCGCGATCTGAAGTGGCGGCTGTTCGGGTTCCGGCCCGGGGGGGGCTCTGCCTCTCCGGCGCGATCCGGCGTCAGACAGAACCAACTCATCTGGCCCAGGGCCCGAAGAGTCCTGGCGGATAAGGGGAAAGGGGGGAAAAGAGGCGGAGCCTTGTCCCCCGGGCGGCAGGGTCAGAGCAGCGGCGAAACCCAGGTCATCAAGGCCAGGATGGTCGCGGCGATGGCCAGGGCCAGCGGGGCCGGGTCCGCCTCCTGCAGCAGCAGGGCCTCGATCTCGGCGTCCATGGCTTCCTTCTCCGGGTTCCGCATGGAGGTCAGGCCCGCTTTCCGGCCGGCAGCACCGTTTCGGGCCTGGCCAGGTCCTCCAGGCCGGGCAGCAGCGTGGCGGCGAGGCCGGCGACCTCGCCCACCACCACCAGGGCCGGCGTGGGCAGGCCGGCGGCCCGGGCGGCGAGGCTGCAACGGCCCAGCGTGCTACGCAGGGTGCATTGGCCGGGCAGGCTGGCCTGGGCGACGATGGCCACCGGGGTTTCCGGCGGGCGGCCCGCAGCCAGCAGGCGCAGGGCGATCTCGTCCAGCCGGCTCAGCGCCATGAAGGCCACCACCGTACCGCCGCCGCGGCCGAGCGAAGCCCAGTCCACGCTCTCGGGCAGGTTGCCGGCCTCGTCATGGCCGGTGACGAAGGTGACGGCGCTGGACACGCCGCGCTGGGTGAGGGGGATGCCCGCCGCCGCCGGGGCGGCGAGGCCGGCGCTGACCCCCGGCACCACGCGCCAGGGGATGCCGGCGGCGGTCAGCGCGGCGGCTTCCTCGCCGCCCCGGGCGAAAAGGAAAGGGTCGCCGCCCTTCAGCCGCACCACGCGCTGCCCGCCCCGGGCACCGGCCACCAGCCGGGCGTTGATCTTCGCCTGGGACAGCGGTGCCGCGCCCTTGCGCTTGCCCACCGGCACCAGCGTGGCCCGGGGATTGGCCAGTCGCAGCACGCCGCGCCCGGGCAGGGCGTCGTAGAGCACCAGATCGGCCCGGCGCAGCGCCTCGGCCGCGCGCAGGGTCAGCAGCGAGGGATCGCCCGGCCCGGCGCCGACCAGCCAGACCTCGCCCGGCCGCGGCGCCTCGCCGGCTGCCAGGGCCGAGCCGCGATCCAGTTCCGTCATCTGCGCACCGGCATGAGGGTTATCCTAAACTACGTTTGACAAGAGCTAATATTGGTATTTCACTTGGATCAAGAGGTTTAAGGCGCTTTTCGCATATGGCTCAGACCGGCACGACCACAGGCACCACCCAGAAGAAGCCGACGGGTGTGGAGATCAGCAAGCTGGCGAGCCGTGGGCTGCGTGGCGGGGTGGCGGCCGAGCTGTCCAGCACCGAAACCCGCGGCGGGGTCAGCGAGGACAGCTTCAACCTGCTGAAGTTCCATGGAACCTATGAGCAGTTCGACCGTGATACCGCCACCCCCCGCAAGCAGGCGGGACTGGACAAGGAGTGGCAGTTCATGGTCCGCGTCCGCGCCCCGGCGGGGCTGCTGACGGCGGAGCAGTACCTCGCCCTGGACGCGATGGCCGACCGCTATTCCAACAGCACGCTGCGTGTCACCACGCGACAGGCCTTGCAATTCCACGGCGTGTTGCGGGAAAACCTCAAGCCGACCATCGCGGCGATCAACCACACGCTGCTGACCACCATGGCCGCCTGCGGCGACGTGGTGCGCAACGTCACCACCACCCCGGCGCCGCGCCGGGACGCGATCCACCGGCAGCTCGTCGAGGATGCGCGGATGCTGTCCGAAAGGCTGCTGCCCCGGACGCGCGCGCATCACGAGATCTTCCTGGACGAGGAACCGGTTTCCGCCGTGCCGGAGGAGGAGCCGCTCTACGGCGCCACCTACCTGCCGCGGAAGTTCAAGATCGGCCTCGCCCATCCGGACGACAACACGGCGGACGTGCTGACCAACGACCTGGGCTTCATCGCCATCGGGGACGGGGCGGGGGGCATCGGCGCCTATCAGGTCTGCATCGGCGGCGGGCTGGGCCTGACGCACAACCGGCCCGACACCTTCCCCCGGCTGGCCTCCCCGGTGACGGTGGTGCCGCGCGAGCGGCTGCTCCATGCCGCCGAGGCGGTGGTGCGCTTCCAGCGCGACCACGGCGACCGCACCGACCGCCGCCGCGCCCGCCTGAAATACGTGATCGAGGATTACGGGCTGGACTGGGTGCGCGAGCAGCTCGCCCCCTATTTCGGCGGCGAGCTGGCCGATCCCGGCCCGCTGCCGCGCCTGTGCCTGCCGGAGCTGCTGGGCTGGCACGCCCAGGGCGACGGGCGCTTCTGGCTGGGCGTGCCGGTGCCGTCGGGGCGGATCGCCGACCAGGGGCGGGTGCGGCTGCGCACGGCGCTGCGGGAGGTCGTGACGCGCTGGGGCGCCAACCCGGTGCTGACACCGCAGCAGGACGTGATCCTCGCCGACCTGCCGGCCAATTCCCGCGAGGCGGTGGAATCGCTGCTGCGCGAGCACGGCGTGACGCTCACCGAATCGCTCTCCCCCCTGGCCCGCTGGGCCCTGGCCTGCCCGGCGCTGCCGACTTGCGGGCTGGCGCTGACCGAGGCGGAGCGGGTGCGCGACCCGCTGGTGGCGGAGATCGAGGCGGCGCTGGAGCGGCAGGAGCTGCTGGACGAGCGGATCAGCCTGCGGATCACCGGCTGCCCCAATGGCTGCGCCCGGCCCTATGCCGGGGATATCGGGCTGGTGGGCCGCGTGCCGGGGCATTTTGCCATCTTCGTCGGCGGCGATTTCGAGGGCACCCGCCTGTCCTTCAAGCTGCACGAGCGGGTGCCGCAGGGGGAGATCGCGGCCCGGCTGGAGCCGCTTTTCGCCGCCTTCGCCGGGGACCGGCGGGAGGGGGAGGGCTTCGGCGACTTCTGCCACCGACTCGGCCCCGATGCCCTGCTGGCGCTGGGGGCAGCGGAATCCGTCCCGGCCTGATCCCGCGCCGCAGCGACGGACCGGGTAGCCACAGGGCCCCTGCCAATGGGGCCCTGAACAGGAGTTGAGCGGACACCGCTTGCCTTCGCCCATCCGGACGAAGCATCGTGCGCTTCGGTCCGAGAGAAGATAAGGAGCCGCGCCTTGCTTCGCCTGAACCGACGCCAGGTTCTCTCCGCCCCTCTGCTCGCCGGGCTGGCCGCCACGCCGTTGCTGGCCGCGCGCCGGGCCTCGGCCCAGCAGGTGCCGCCGCTGCTGAATGTCAGCTACGACCCGACGCGGGAGCTCTACCGCGACTTCAACGCCGCCTTCGCTGCGCAATGGGCGAAGGACCATGGCGGGCAGAGCGTGCAGATCCGCACCTCGCATGGCGGCTCCGGCGCCCAGGCGCGCTCGGTGATCGACGGCCAGCCGGCGGACGTGGTGACGCTGGCCCTGGCCTATGACATCGACGCCATCGCCGAGCGCGGGCTGATCGCGAAGGACTGGATCACCCGCCTGCCGCACAACAGCGCGCCCTATACCAGCACCATCGTGCTGCTGGTGCGGAAGGGGAATCCCAAGGCGATCCGGGACTGGGGCGACCTGGTCAAGGACGGCGTGGGCGTCATCACCCCCAATCCCAAGACCTCGGGCGGGGCGCGCTGGAACTATCTCGCCGCCTGGGCCTGGGCGAAGCGCCAGCCGGGCGGCTCCGATGCCACGGCGGAGGACTTCGTGGCGAAGCTCTTCCGCAACGTGCCGGTGCTGGACACGGGCGCACGGGGCTCCACCACCACCTTCGTGCAGCGCGACCAGGGCGACGTGCTGCTGGCCTGGGAGAACGAGGCGCACCTCGCCTTCAAGGAGTTCGGCGCCGGGAAGTTCGAGATCGTCTATCCCTCGCTCTCCATCCTGGCCGAGCCCTCGGTGGCGGTGGTGGACCAGGTGGTGGAGCGCAAGGGCACGCGCGCCGTGGCGGAGGCCTATCTGCGCCACCTCTACTCGCCGGAGGGCCAGCGGATCGCCGCACGCAACTTCTACCGCCCACGCGACGCCGCGGCGCTGGCCGCCGCCGGCGCCACCTTCCCGAAGCTGGAGATGGTCACCGTCGATGACAGCTTCGGCGGCTGGGCGGCGGCGCAGAAGGCGCATTTCGCCGATGGCGGCTCCTTCGACCGGATCTACAAACCGGGACGATGACCGCCGCCAGCCTCCGGATGCCGCGTCGTGACCCCGTGGCCGGCTTCGGCCTCTCGCTCGGGGTCACGCTGCTCTGGCTGACCGCGATCGTGCTGGTGCCGCTGCTGGCGCTGGTGCTGCGGCCCTGGGAGATCGGGGTTTCCGGCGTGCTGGCCTCGCTGGCCGAGCCGCGCGTGCTGGCAGCGCTGCGGCTGAGCTTCGGCGCGGCCTTCCTGGCCACGTTGTGCAACCTGCCGCTGGGGCTGCTGCTGGCCTGGGTGCTGGTGCGCTACCGCTTTCCCGGGCGGCGCCTGATGGATGCGGTGGTGGACCTGCCCTTCGCCCTGCCCACCGCCGTGGCGGGGCTGGCGCTGACCGCGCTCTTTGCCACCAATGGCTGGCTGGGTACGCCGCTGGCGGCGCTGGGCATCAAGGTCGCCTTCACGCCGCTGGGCGTGATCGTCGCCATGGCCTTTGTCGGCCTGCCCTTCGTGGTGCGCACGGTGGAGCCGGTGCTGCGCGACCTGCCGCTGGAGGCCGAGGAGGCGGCGGCGACGCTGGGCGCCACCCGCCCGCAGGTGCTGCGCCGGGTGGTGCTGCCCGCCCTGGCGCCCGCGCTGCTGACCGGCTTCGGCCTTTCCCTGGCGCGCGCCGTCGGCGAATACGGCAGCGTCATCTTCATCGCGGGCAACATGCCGATGGTGAGCGAGATCGCGCCGTTGCTGATCGTCACCCGGCTGGAGCAGTTCGACTATGCCGGCGCCGCCGCGATCGGCCTGGCCATGCTGCTGATCTCCTTCGCCGTGCTGCTCTGCCTGAACCTCGCGCAGCGCTGGCTGCGCAGGGGCCGCCGCTGAGCGGCGCGGTTCCGGACCGGGGAGGGCGGCCGGCGGCGGAGGACCCGCGGCCGATGCGGGCCGTGCTGCTGCTGCTGGCGGTGCTCGCACTGGCCCTGTTCCTCGTCCTGCCGACCGTGGCCGTCTTCGCCGAGGCCAGCCGGCGCGGCTGGCCGCCGGTCGCCGAGGCGCTGTCCGACCCGGACACGATCGCGGCGATGCGGCTCACCCTGCTGGTGGCCGCGATCGCCGTGCCGGTGAACACGCTGGGCGGGGTGGCGGCGTCCTGGTGCATCGCCAAGTTCGACTTCCCGGGCAAGCGCCTGCTCACCACGCTGATCGAGCTGCCCTTTTCCGTCTCGCCGGTGATCTCGGGCCTGGTCTGGGTGCTGCTCTTCGGCGCCCAGGGCTGGTTCGGCCCCTGGCTGCAGGCGCACGACATCCAGATCATCTTCGCCCTGCCGGGGCTGGTGCTGGCCACGGTCTTCGTCACCTTCCCCTTCGTGGCCCGCACCCTGATCCCGCTGATGCAGGAACAGGGGCGGGAGGCGGAGGAGACCGCCGCCACGCTGGGGGCCAGCGGCTGGCAGAGCTTCTGGCGCGTCACGCTGCCGGAGGTGAAATGGGCGCTGCTGGCCGGCATCCTGCTCTGCAACGCCCGCGCCATGGGGGAATTCGGCGCCGTCGCCGTGGTGTCGGGTCATATCCGGGGGGAGACCAACACCCTGCCGCTGCATGTCGAGATCCTCTACAACGAGTACCAGTTCGTCGGCGCCTTCGCCGTGGCGGCGCTGCTGGCCTCGCTGGCCCTCGTCACCCTCTGCGCCAAGCTGCTGCTGGAGCGCCTTTCCGGCCGCAGGACCCTGCTGGAGCATTGAATGTGGCGATGACCCCGGGCGTGCCGACCGCCATGCCCCTCCCATGCCGCCGTGCCGGCCCGCCACTGTCCGGAAAGGCGTTGCGGGGATGAGCGTCGAGATCTCGGGCATCTCCCGCCGCTTCCAGGCCGGGCCGTCGGCGCTCGATTCGGTGGATCTCGCCATCGGCGACGGCGAGTTCGTGGCCCTGCTGGGCCCCTCCGGCTCCGGCAAGACCACGCTGCTGCGAATCCTCGCCGGGCTGGACTTCCCGGATGCCGGGCAGGTGCGGATCGACGGCCGGGACGTCGCCGCGCTGCCGGCGCGGCTGCGCGGCATCGGCTTCGTGCCGCAGAACTATGCCCTGTTCCGGCACATGAGCGTCTTCGAGAATGTCGCCTTCGGGCTGCGCGTCCGCCCGCGCGCCACCCGGCCTTCCGAGGCCGGGATTGGCGAGCGCGTGCGGCGCCTGCTCTCCCTGGTGCAGATCGCCGAGCTGGAGCGCCGCTATCCCGACCAGATTTCCGGCGGGCAGCGGCAGCGCGTGGCCCTGGCCCGGGCGCTGGCGATCGAGCCCGCGCTGCTGCTGCTGGACGAGCCCTTCTCGGCGCTGGATGCGCAGGTGCGCAAAAGCCTGCGCGGCTGGCTGCGGGAACTGCACGAGCGGCTGGGCCTGACCAGCGTCTTCGTCACGCACGACCAGGAGGAGGCGATGGAGATCGCCGACCGGGTGGCGGTGCTGCGCGCCGGACGGATCGAGCAGTTCGACACGCCGGGCGCCATCCTGGCCCGCCCCGCCAGCGCCTTCGTGGCGGGCTTCCTGGGCGAGGCGAACCGGCTCGGCTGCGAGGTCCGGGGCGGACAGGCGCATTTCGCGCCGCTGCCCCTGCCGCCGG
>NZ_BDLP01000215.1:0-7664 GCF_001950415.1 Roseomonas sp. TAS13 | reverse complement strand
TGGCTCGCCCGCTACCGACGCCTGACCATCCGCTACGAGCGCCGCGCCGACATCCACCTCGCCTTCACCACACTCGCCTGCGCCCTCGTCTGCCTCGGCCAGATTAGGCGGTTCTGTTAGGCGCTCTAAGATGGCCAGCATGCTTCCTCCCAGGCCGCCATTCTCGAAGGGGCGGTCCATGGGGAAGCAATCGTCTATGACGAAGGATGGAGGCAACCTATATATCCATAACATATGCGCATAAATCTGAACCTTCAGCAGCTCTCTGCCTTCCTGCAACTCGCCCGCACCGGCAGCTTCAGCGAAGCCGCGCGGCAACTGGGCGTGTCGCAGCCGGCGCTCAGCCGCATGGTGCAGCAGATGGAGGAAACGGTCGGTGCGCGCCTGTTCGACCGCACGACCCGCAGCGTGGCGCTGACGCCCACCGGGCAGGACCTGCGCCCTATCGCGGAGCGCCTCGTTGCGGAGTTCGACAGCTCCTTCAGCGAGCTGGGGCGCTTCATCGAAGGGCGGCGCGGGCGTGTCGCGGTGGCGGCCTTGCCCTCGGTTGCCGCGGTCCTGCTGCCGCCTGCCATCGCGCAGTACCGCCAGGGGCGCGCGGATGTGGAAGTGGCGGTCCTGGACGGCCTCTCGGGCTCCGTGCTGGACGTCGTGACCGAGGGCCGTGCCGATATCGGGCTGACGATCCGGCCCAGCCCGCGGACGACGCTGTCCTATCGGCCCCTGGTGTCAGACGAGTTCGGCCTGGTCTGCCGCCCCGACGATGCGCTGGCCGGCGACGGCTCACCTCTGCCCTGGTCGGCCTTCGAGGGCAGGCCCTTCGTGGCCATGGCGCCCGAGAGCAGCGTCCGGCAGATGACCGATGCAGCCTTCCTCCAGGCCGGGCTGGCGATACCGCCGCTCTACGGCTGTGCCTTCCTGGGCACCACCGGGCATCTGGTGGCGTCGGGGCTGGGCATCACCGCCCTGCCGCGACTGACGATGCCGCTCCTGGGGCGGCTCGACCTGGTCTGGCGCCGGCTCGAGCACCCGGTGATGCGGCGGCAGATCGGCGTCGTCACCCAGTCCCGACGGAGCCTCGCACCTGCCGCGCTGGCCTTCCTCGCGGTGCTGGAACAGCAGGCCAGGATACACGGGTGACGCCGGGAGCGGCGTCACTCGACGGCAGAAAAGAATTCGTGCAGGTCCGGCAGTGGCTTCGAGAAGATCGATTTGATGACGATGTAGGAGAAGTACTTTTCCACGCCGATGTTCAGCGAGAGCACATACTCCATCGTGTCCTGATAGTGCTGGATGGAGCGTGCCATGAACTTCAGGAGATAATCGTAGCCTCCGCTCACGAGGTGGCACTCAATGACCTCGTTGATCGCACGGATGCGCGTCTCAAAACGCACGAAGTCACTGCTCCGGTGGTCGGAGAGCGTGACCTCGGTGAAGATGGTCACCGTGTCGCCGAGCTTCTGGATGCCGATATGCGCGCCATAGCCGGTGATGTAGCCGGCCTTCTCCAGGCGCTTCACACGCATCAGGCAAGGGCTGGGGGACAGTCCCACCTGACCGGCCAGGTCCAGGTTGGTGATGCGGCCGTTCTGTTGCAGGCAGGAGAGAATGTTCAGGTCGATGCGGTCCAGCTTTGGAGTGCCTGGCGCCATGTATGTCGTCCGGGAGTGGCTTCCTGTCGAGTAGGCCAGGCTCAGCCGACCGTCGAACTCGGCGCGACATTAGAGAGGCACCCTGCCAAGCGCAACCCGCCCGGCCGGCGGCGACGGCGCGAACCGCTCCGCACCCCTGGTGCCCGCCGGATATCCGCTGGCCCGCGGCGACACGCAGCAGGAGATTTCGTCGCGGCCCCGGTGTTCGGCCGATCCTGCCTGCGGCCGGTGCTAGCATCGGGCACGGGCTGCGGCATGGCTCGGCGCAGGCCATGCCCGTGTAGCGCCGTCGCCCATGCGCGTCCCGGAACGATGGAGAGCAGGATGGAGCATTTCGAGGCCGTTGTGATCGGCGGAGGCGCGGCCGGAGCCTCGGTGGCCTACGAGTTGTCGTGCTTCGGACCCGTTGTCCTGGTGGAACGCGAGGCGGGCCTCGGCTATCACAGCACCGGGCGTTCCGCCGCCGTCATCTCCGAGAACTACGGGCCCCTGGGCTGGCAGACCCTCGTCACCGCCAGCCGGCCCTTCTTCAAGGCGCCTCCGCCCGGCTTCGCTGCCAACCCTCTGCTGCACCGGATCGGCGCGCTCTACTTCGGCACGCGGGACCAGGAAGCCTCGCTCCGCAACGATGAGGCCGAGCTGAAGCGCCGTGGCGTATCCTGCCGCCTCCTCCCGGCGACCGAGGCGGCGCGGCTGTCGCCCACGGTCCGGACAGACGGCTTCACGCTCGCTCTCCACGAGCCCGAATGTGCCGATATCGACGCCGATGCGCTGGTCCAGGGCTATGTCCGGGCCGGCAAGGCCCGCGGCCTGCGGACCCTGATGTCCACCGAGGCCGTGACGCTAGAGCGCCGGACGGCAGTGTGGCATGTCCGCACCTCGGGCGTGGAGTTCACCGCCAGCCGCGTGGTCAACGCCGCCGGTTCCTGGGCGGACGAGGTGGCGGCGCGCGCCGGCATCCGTCCCAAGGGGCTGCAACCCTATCGCCGCACCGCGATCACCTTCGAGGCGCCGGAGGGTTCCGACGTGCGGAGCTGGCCGATGACCTTCGACGTGGCGGAGACCTGGTACTTCAAGCCGGAGGCAGGCCATGTGATGGTCTCGCCCGTGGACAAGACGGCGTGCCCGGCCTGCGATGCCGCGCCCGACGAATACGACGTCGCGCTCGCCATAGACCGTATCGAGAATGCCACGATCATGAAGGTGCGGCGGATCGTGAGCCGCTGGGCCGGGCTTCGCACCTTCGCGGCGGACGAGCAGCCCGTGATCGGCCCCGATCCTGACGAGGCCAGCTTCCACTGGCTGGCCGGGCAGGGCGGCAACGGCGTCATGGGCGCACCGGGCGCGGCGCAGCTCGCGGCGGCGCTGGCGATGGGCGAATCGCTTCCGGGTTTCGTCGGTGCCTATGGGATGGATATCGGCCGCGTGCTGCCTTCGAGAAACTTCGTGGCGAAGGCCGCGAAGCAGCAGGCCGCCGTATAGAGGCCAGCGGGGCCGGAACGGCGTGGCGGGCGATCGCTACCCGGCGGCGCCCGACCCCGCACCGGCGAGACGCCGTGCCGCCATGCAGCAAATGATTCTGTGGCGTCCGCGTTCCGCCGCGACATCTGCGGGATGCAAGGACCCGGCTGGTGTTTCATTGCAGCCCGGCCGGGTTACGCTCGGGGTATCAAACGCCCTCGCCGTTCAGCAGGAGATGTTTCCCCATGCGCCTCACCGACTTCAAGGTTCTCACCTTCGATTGCTACGGAACCCTGATCGACTGGGAAAGCGGCATGATCGAGGGCCTTCGCCCATTGACCGAAAAGGTCGGCCGTCCTCTCGGCCGTAACGAGATCCTGGAGGCGCACGCCTTCCATGAATCCACCCAGCAGATCCAGACCCCGGCCCGGCCCTATGCCGAGCTGCTGCCGATTGTCTACAAGCGCCTGGCGGAACAATGGGGCGTGCCGGTCACCCTGGAGGAATGCCTGGCTTACGGCCGGTCGGTCGGCAACTGGCCGGCCTTCGAGGATTCGCCGGGCGCGCTGCGGTACCTTAAGAAGTTCTACAAGCTGGTGATCCTGTCCAACGTGGACAACGCCAGCTTCGCCGCCAGCAACAAGCGCCTACAGGTGGAGTTCGACGCGATCATCACCGCCGAGGATGCCGGTTCCTACAAGCCGAGCCCGCGGAACTTCGAGTACATGCTGCAGCGCCTCGGCGCGGGGCTGGGTGGCGAGAAGATCGGCAAGGAGCACATCCTGCACACGGCCGAGAGCATGTTCCACGACCACAGGCCAGCGAACGCCTTCGGCCTGGCATCCTGCTGGATCTATCGCCGTCACAAGGACCAGGGCTTCGGCGCCACCATGAACCCCGGCACGATGCCGCATGTGGATTTCCAGTTCAACAGCATGGCCGATCTGGTCAAGGCACATCAGGAGCAGCTTCGCGCCTGACCTGCTCCGCCCGAGCGAGTTCCAAACGATCCCGGGGCACGGCCGCCGGCCGTTCCCCGGCCTGAGCAAAGGGATATCCCATGACCGATGCCGTGCAGGCCGAGGCCAAGCCGCTGGCCGAATACGATGATTTCGCGAAGCTCGACATCCGCGTCGGCCGGGTGGTCGAGGTGCAGCCCTTCCCGCGTGCGCGCAACCCGTCCTACAAGGTCGCCGTCGATCTGGGCGACCTCGGCATCCGCTGGTCCAGCGCGCAGATCACGAGCTACGCGCCGGAAGACCTCGTTGGCACCAGCGTCGTGTGCATCTGCAACTTCGCGCCCCGCAACATCGCCGGCTTCCAGTCGCAGGTCCTGATCCTCGGTGCGCGCAACATGGAAGGTGAGGTGATCGTCCTCTCCCCGCGCTCCGACGTGCCGAAGGGTAGCGCCGTCTTCTGACGAACTGCGCGTTCGCCGCCGTCAGCCGGAAATGAGGTTGCGATAGCGGCACTGGTCGGCATGCATCTGCTGCCGGACGAGCCGCTCTGCAGCAGCACACGCCCTTCCGGCAAGGCTAGCCCTTGCAGCGGTTGCGAAAGGTCCCACCGCAGGGGCATGGAGGAAGTGGCAAGTGCCGCCGTATCGCTAAGCCACGGCATCCCGGCGCGGCTCGCCCATCGCCGCATTGTCCTGGATCCTTCTCCTCGTGGCGGAGGGCCTTGACATGTGGCCCCATGATGTGACGATTTTCACAGAATCTGGAGACTGAAAGTCACCGGGCTGACCCACCCGGATCGCACGGCCCGGCACAGAGGACGTAGAGTGAAGACACAGCCGACCGCCCTGCCGCGCCGCCCCGAGGAGCTGGCCCCGCTGATCGATCACACGCTGCTCCAGGCGGGAGCAGGCGCGGCCGAACTGCGCCGCTATTGCGAGGAGGCGCTGCGGCACGGGTTCTGCTCGGTCTGCGTCAATCCGGTGAACGTGCCGCTGGTGGCGCGGCTGCTGCGCGGCAGTGCGGTGAAGACCTGTTCCGTAGTCGGCTTCCCGCTGGGCGCCACGACCTCCCGGGACAAGGCCGCCGAGACGGCAAACGCCGTGCATCATGGCGCCGACGAGATCGACATGGTGATCCCCATCGGCGCGCTGCGGGACGGCAGGGCTGACGAGGTGCGCGACGACATCGCCACGGTGCGCAAGGCCTGCGAAGGGCAGGTGCTGAAGGTCATCATCGAGACCTGCCTGCTGACGGACGAGCAGAAGCGCACCGCCTGCCGTCTGGCCGCCGAGGCGAAGGCCGACTTCGTGAAAACCTCCACCGGCTTCTCCACCGGCGGTGCCACGGTGGAGGATGTGCGGCTGATGCGCGGGATCGTGGGGGATGCGCTGGGGGTGAAGGCCTCTGGCGGCATCCGCGACTGGGACACGGCTCTGGCGATGATCGCCGCCGGCGCGAACCGGATCGGCGCCAGTTCCGGCGTGGCCCTGCTCACAGGGGCGCCGGCTTCCGGCACCGGCTACTGACGCAGGAACGGGAGCGGAGGGAGGGCGCACCCGCGTCAGGGGCCACAGGCAAGGTCAGCCCTGAGGCAGGCCTTCTTCGCGGCCAGGAACTGACATATCGAAGGCATTGAGCAGCACGGAAACCAGACAGTAGCCACCCACGAGATAGATCAGTTCCGCTGTCTGTTCCGCGCCGAAAGCCGCAACCGCACGGCGATAGGTGGTTTCCGGAAGATTCCGGCCACCAGCGAGCACCGCGGCCACGTCATAGGCCGCCGCTTCCTCTTCCGTAAGGTCGGCCGGGCGCTGGCCTGCCGCGATGGCGGCGATCTTGGACGGCGTCAGGCCAGCCGCATCGGCGACGTGTTCGTGGGCATAGAGCTCATAGCGAGAGTTGAAGGCCGCGCCGGTGACGAGAATCGCCACCTCATGCGCAGACCGGGGCAGCTTGGAATTCTCGATCAGAGCCTTGGTATAGATCCACGCCGCCTCTCCGAACTGCGGAAAGCGCAGCATCGGCGCGAAAGGACCCACGAGTGCGCCGTCAGCGCGTTTCGAGACGAAGCCCTTGAGGTGTTGCTTGATCTCCCTAGCCATGTCTTCGTGAAGAGCCCTGATACCGGGCGGCATCTCGTCGGGTGGAAAGGGGGCTGCGCGCAAGGCTCTGCTTCCTTGGTCAGAGGAGAGGAAAATCGGGAGGGGCCTCACCACGCGATGCGGCAAGGCCCTCCGGAAGGCTCAGGCGCCTGTCCCGCCGCCCGGTTCATGGATCGGGCAGCGGTTGAAGCGCTCGCGGAACCTGGCCGAATGCCTGTAGGCCTCGCGCCGGGCACGGTTGATGTTGCCCAGTGGCTGGTGGGCGGCAAGGCCGGTCCAGATCATGAAGTGCATTTCCTCGTTCACGGCCTGGACGCGGGCGGCATCCCAGCTGTCCTGCCGCGGCGCGGTGATGGTGGCGACCGTCCGGGAAGGTGCCTTCTCCTCATCCCACACGACGGTCGGGTCCTCGACGGGCTGCTCCTCCAGGTCGCGGCATAGCTGCACGCGGAACTCCCAGACACCGTCGATGCCCTTCATCTCGCCCTGTATCGTCTCACGGATCGCATCCGGCCGGCCGGAGGCATCGATCTCCTTGCCCTTCAGGGCCAACAGGTCCGGCGCGACCGGAACGAGGCTGAACTTGGCGATATAGTCGCCATAGCGGAATGGCGTGACGCTGTAATAGGTCTCGCCTAGCGGATCGACATTGGGCGCGCCGCCCAGCGACTGCACCTTGGTGCTCTCGACCCCTACGGCCTCCAGGGCGGTGTTCACGCCGCGCAGCACGGAGGACATGACCTTCTTGGTGCCCTCCATCCGGTCGGTGGTCCTGGCCAGCATCTTCAGGTTGCCCAGGAACTGGTCGGCGGTCTTCGTCTGGAAGACCGGCCCGTTCACCATGATGAAATCCTGGGTGCTGCCCTCGGCGTCGGGCAGTCGCTCGCCTTCCACATCCAGCACCTTCAGCGCCATGCCGCGTGGCAGGGAGATCGCGTCCGGCAGGATGTCGCCGGCATTGGTCGAGATCCGCATATAGACCTTGTGCTCGCCCGGCTTGGCGAAAAGGCCCTGCGCCAGCTCCGGCGGAAGGCCAGCGGCGATCACCATCCTGCCTTCGAGAATGCCATGGGCCTTGGCATGGACGGAGCGGACGGCATGGCCGTAGTCCTTCGCCGTCGTCTCCAGGATGGTGTCGAAGGCCTCGTTGAGATCCTGGATCGTGTCCTGCTCGCCGGGCTGGATATCCTCCACGCCAGGGGTGTAGCGGACCGGGAGGCTGAGGCTCATCGTCGGCTCTTTTCTTCGGTTCTCCCGCCTGTCCAGACCATGCCATGAATTGCTCGTGCCAGGACAGAAGAGCGACTGGCGGGTTCGTCTGGAACAGGCTTCGCTCTGCGAATAAACCGCTGCGAGCCCTAAGTGTCAATCGGCACTGAATTGGGACCCCAGATCGGCACGCAAAAGGGACCCTCTTGTGAGGTGTGTTGAGGGGGCGTTCAGGCGCGGTTCTTGAATCGCCAACTATCGTTGCCGGTCTCGACGATGTC
>NZ_BDLP01000214.1:0-7692 GCF_001950415.1 Roseomonas sp. TAS13 | reverse complement strand
CGGGGACCGGGTCCAGGGCCGCCGCCTCGCCGATATCGGCGGCAAGGGGCTCTTCGCCAAGGAGATCCACGAGGCGCTGCTGGACGGCCGGGTCGATTTCGCCGTGCACAGCCTGAAGGACCTGGAAACGGAGCTGCCGCCCGGCCTCGTCATCGCGGGCGTTCTGCCGCGCGAGGATGTGCGCGACGCCCTGGTCCTGGGGCCTGCCGTGCCGCCGGTCTTCCGCCGCGGCGCGCTGCCGGAACTGCCGCAGGGCGCGCGGATCGGCACCGCCTCGGTGCGGCGCGAGGCGCAGCTGCGCCACCTGCGGCCGGACCTGCGCTTCGGCCTGCTGCGCGGCAATGTCGGCACGCGGCTGCGGGCGCTGGAGGGCGGCGATTTCGCGGCCACGCTGCTGGCCATGGCCGGGCTGCGCCGCCTGGGCCTGGAACATGCGGCCGTGATGGCGCTGGACCCGGAGGAGGAGTTGGTGCCGGCGGCCGGACAGGGCATCATCGCCGTCACGGCCCGGGAGGAAGATGTGGAGACGCGGCGCCTCTTCGCGATGATCGACCATCGCCCCACCCGCATCGCCGCCACGGCGGAGCGGGCGCTGCTGGCGTCGCTCGGCGGCTCCTGCCGCACGCCGGTCGGTGCCCATGCGCGGATGCTGCCCGGCGGGCGGCTGCGGCTGACCGGCCTTCTGGCGCGGGAGGACGGCTCCTTCCTGCTGAAGCGCGGCCTGGAGGGCGCGCCCGGCGACGCGGCGCGGCTGGGCCAGGAGCTGGGCGCATGGCTGCGGGCCGGGAGTCCGGCGGATATCCTGCCATGACGCATGTGGCCCCGCTCTCCCTGGCCTCCGCCGGGGATGCGCCGGTGAGCGGCGGTCCGGAGCCGGCGAAGGGGCGGATCGGCGTGCTGCTGGTCAATCTCGGCACGCCGGACGGCACGGGCTATTGGCCGATGCGCCGCTACCTGTCGCAGTTCCTCAGCGACCGGCGGGTGATCGAGGTGAATCCGCTGCTCTGGCAGCCGCTGCTGCAGGGCGTGATCCTGGCCACGCGCCCGCGCCGCTCCGGCGCGAACTACCGCCGCATCTGGCGCGCGGCGGAGAATGAATCCCCCCTGCGGACCTTCACCCGCGCCCAGGCGGAGAGGCTGCGCGCGCGGCTGGCCTCGGCGGACGGCACGGGAGAGGTCGTGGTGGACTGGGCCATGCGCTATGGCCGCCCGGGCGTGGACGAGCGGATGCGGGCGCTGATGGCGGAGGGCTGCGACCGCGTGCTGGTCCTACCGCTCTATCCGCAATACAGCGCCACCACCACGGCGACGGTGGCGGACGATGCGTTCCGCGCGCTGATGCGGATGCGGCGCCAGCCGGCGCTGCGGATCGCGCCCTCCTTTCCGGACCACCCCGCCTATATCCGCGCCCTGGCCGATTCGGTGCGCCAGGCGCTGGCCGGGCTGGAGCGGCCGCCGCAGATGCTGCTCGCCTCCTTCCACGGCCTGCCGCGTTCCTATGTCGAGAAGGGCGATCCCTACCTGGCCGAATGCGAGCGGACCATGCGGGCGCTGCGCCAGGCGCTCGGCCTGTCCGAGGCGGAATTCCCCCTTGTCTTCCAGTCGCGCTTCGGCCGGGAGCCCTGGCTGGAGCCCTATACCGACGATGTCCTGTCCGGGCTGCCCGGGCGCGGCATCCGGCGCGTCGCGATGATCACGCCGGGCTTCCTGTCCGACTGTGTCGAGACGCTGGACGAGATCGGCCGGGAATCACGGCATGTCTTCATGGAGGCCGGGGGCGAGGACTACACGGTGATCCCCTGCCTGAACGATTCTCCCGGTGCGGTGGCGTTGTTGGAAGCGCTGCTGCGTGAGGAACTGGCCGGCTGGCTGCCGGAACCGTCCGCGCCTGGCGGGTGAGCGGCCAGGGTTCTGGCGTTGCGCTTTCGGTTGGCCCCGGGGAGGCTCCGCCTGCCCCGGAACCCCCGCTGCTGGGGAATGGTATTCCCCCAGACCCCGCCTTGAGCGGGTGCGGGTGGCGAGGCCAGCCTTCCGCCTGATCCCTGGGGCACAGGTGGATCGGCGGGACCCCCGAAAAGAGGAAAGACACCGTGTCCGCGCTGGCGGCACCGGCAGCCGCCGGAGAGCAGGGCTTTCCGGCGCCATCCTACGCCGGGGAGTGCCAGCTCATCGGGTCCAGGGCCCGCAGGGTCCTGGCGGCGCGGGGGTTTGGGGGCGAGGTGGAGCCTTGCCCCCAGGGGACGCGGCGGAACCCATCGCGCCCGGCGAGACGGATCAGGGCAGCAGGCGGGCGAGGGCCTGGGTCAGTTCCTCGGGCGCATAGGGCTTGGCCAGAACCGGGACGTTGGCATGCCGGGTCGGCACGCCGGCCTGTCCGTAGCCGGAGGCGACCACGAAGGGCACGTTCATGCCGGTCAACGCATCGGCGATCGGCTCGGAGGTCTCGCCCGCCAGATTCAGGTCGAGCACGGCGACGTCCGGCCTCTCGGTCTGGATCAGTTGCAGGGCGGCCGCCACGGTCGCCACGGGGCCCAGGACCTGCGCGCCGGCATCGAGAAGCGTATCCTCCACCAGCATCGCCACCAGTGTCTCGTCTTCCACGACCAGGACCCGACGTCCCTCCAGTGTGCTCATGCCAGATGCCCGCTCAATTCCGATGTCGTGCCAGCCTTATAGACTGGACCCGGCCCGATTGCGATGCACCGTCCGGACATCTCCTTTGCGGCATCGCGTCGCGAAGAGGATGTCCAGAGGGCTGTCCTTCCGGGCCCTGCCACCAGGCGAGAGGGGATGCCCCCCTCCCGTTGTCCCCGGGGGTGCCCACCGCGACGGGGGTGGCTTCAGTCGGCGTATTGCCCGGCCTCCTGGATCACCGGCCGCCATTTGGCGATATCGGCCATCCAGTAGTCCCGGTGCGCCTTCGGCATGGCCATCGCATCGGCCACCGGGGCGGTGCCGAGCTCCGCGAAGCGCGCGACCACGTGCGGGTCCTTCAGCGCGGTGCGCAGGGCGCTGGAGAGGCGCTCGTTGATCGCCGCCGGCGTGCCGCGCGGCGTGTAGATCCCGTGCCAGATGGAGACCTCCATGCCCGGCAGCCCGGCTTCGTGCACCGTCGGCAGGTCGGGCAGGGCGGCCAGGCGATCCTTTGTCGTCACGGCGAAGGCGCGCACGGAGCCGGCCTTGATCTGCTCGGTGGTGTTGGTGGTCTGGTCGCACATCACGTCCACAGTGCCGCCCACCAGGTCCGTCATGGCCGGGGCGGTGCCGCGATAGGGCACGGTGGTCACCTGGGTGGCGATGGCGTTCTGCCAGAGCAGGCCGCAGAGATGGCTGGCCGCCCCGATCCCGGCATTGGCGAGGTTGATCTTGGTGCCTTCGCGCTTCATCAGCGCCGTCAGCTCGGCCAGGGTGTTCGCGCCGATGTTCTTGCGGGCGATGACGGTCATCGGCACCTCGGTGACGAGGCCCACCGTCTCGAACCCGTTCACCGGGTCATAGGACAGGCGGCGGTACAGGGTCGGCGTCGTTCCCATGCCGATATGGTGCATGAGGATGGCGTAGCCGTCCGGCTTGGCCAGGGCGACCCGGGCGGCGCCCAGCGTGCCGCCGGCCCCGCCGACATTCTCGATCACCACCGTCTGCTTCAGGTCGCGCCCCATGGCCTCGGCGACCAGCCGGGCCACCGTGTCGGTCGGGCCGCCGGCGGCGAAGGGCACGGTCATGGTGATCGTGCGGCTGGGGTAGGAATCCTGCGCGGCGGCCGGCAGGGCCAGGAAGGCGGCCGCCAGGACGAGGGCACAGCGCCGAATCATGTCGTTTCCTCCGGATTATAATTTCGTCATCGAAGGATGCGCCGCTGCAAAGGTCAACGACGAAGAAGCCGATTCGGCTTGCGGAAAGAGGCGGTTTTATTGCTATTTCGTAATAAAGTGCATCGCCAGGCTGCTGTGGCCCAGTCCGGGCGTGGCGCCAGGAGCACGGGGCGGGAGGGCCGGCCCGCCGGCAAGGGGCGGGCCGGGAAAGGGCAGGGCGCTTCTCTCCGGGGGAAGCGCGCCTGTCAGGCGTCCATCTTGAGGGCGGCGATAAAGGCGCTCTGCGGGATCTCAACCTTGCCGAACTGCCGCATGCGCTTCTTGCCCTCCTTCTGCTTCTCCAGCAGCTTGCGCTTGCGGCTGATGTCGCCGCCGTAGCACTTGGCGGTGACGTCCTTGCTCAGCGCGCCGATGGTCTCGCGCGCGATGACGCGGCTGCCGATGGCGGCCTGGATGGCGATCTTGAAGAGCTGCTTGGGGATCAGGTCCTTCAGCCGCTCGCAGATCTGCCGCCCGCGCTTCTCCGCCTGGGAGCGATGGGCCATGAAGCTCAGCGCATCCACCGGCTCGGCGTTCACCAGGATGGAGATCTTCACGAGGTCGCTCTCCTCGTAGCCGTCCATCGTGTAGTCGAAGGAGGCATAGCCGCGGGAGATCGACTTCAGCCGGTCGTAGAAGTCGAAGACCACCTCGTTCAGCGGCAGCTTGTAGACTGCCATCGCCCGGGTGCCGACATAGGTGAGGTCGATCTGCTGTCCGCGCCGCTCGGAACAGAGCGCCAGCACGGAGCCGAGGTACTCGTCCGGGACGAAGATCGTCGCCTTGATCCAGGGCTCCTCGATGGTGTCGATCACCGAGCCGTCCGGCATGTCGGCCGGGTTGTGCAGCTCGATCCTCTCGCCGTTCGTCTTGTTGATCTTGTAGACCACGCTGGGCGCGGTCGCGATCAGATCGAGGTCGAACTCGCGGCTCAGGCGCTCCTGGATGATCTCCAGGTGCAGCAGGCCGAGGAAGCCGCAGCGGAAGCCGAAGCCCAGCGCGGCGGAGGTCTCTGCCTCGTAGTGGAAGGAGGCGTCGTTCAGCCGCAGCTTGGACAGCGATTCGCGCAGCTTCTCGAAATCGTCCGCATCGACCGGGTAGAGGCCGCACCAGACCACGGGGATGGAGGGCTTGAAGCCCGCCAGCGGCTCCGGCGCCGGGTTGCGGTCGTCGGTCACCGTGTCGCCGACATTGGTGTCGGCCACCGTCTTGATGGCGGCGGTGAAGTAGCCCATCTCGCCCGGCCCGAGGCTCTCGACGGTCTGCATCTTCGGCCGGAACACGCCCACTTGGTCGATCAGGTGCGTGGTGCCGTTGGCCATCATGCGGATCTTCTGGCCGCGCCGCAGGTGGCCGTCCTTCACCCGCACCAGGATGATCACGCCGAGATAGGCGTCGTACCAGCTGTCCACCAGCAGCGCCTTGGTCGGCGCGTCCGGGTTGCCCTGCGGCGGCGGCAGGCGGGTGACAACGGCCTCCAGCACGCCCTCGATGTTCAGCCCGGTCTTGGCGGAGATCATCACCGCGTCGTCGGCGGGGATGCCGACCACGTCCTCGATCTGCTGCTTCACCCGCTCCGGCTCGGCGGCCGGCAGGTCCACCTTGTTCAGGATGGGGACGATCTCGTGCCCCGCCTCGATGGCCTGGTAGACGTTGGCGAGCGTCTGCGCCTCGACGCCCTGGGAGGCGTCGACCACCAGAAGCGAGCCCTCGCAGGCGGCCAGGGAGCGGGAAACCTCGTAGGCGAAGTCCACATGGCCCGGCGTGTCCATGAGGTTCAGCTGGTACAGCTCGCCATCCGCGGCGCGGTAGTCCAGCCGGACGGTCTGCGCCTTGATGGTGATCCCGCGCTCGCGCTCCAGCTCCATGTTGTCGAGGACCTGGTTGGTCATCTCGCGGTCTGACAGGGCGCCGGTCTTCTGGATCAGCCGGTCAGCGAGCGTGCTCTTGCCATGGTCGATATGGGCGATGATCGAGAAGTTGCGGATGCGGGAGAGGGGGGTGTCGGTCATGAAGGGTCCGGCCGGAATGCGGGCGTGAGGCGGGTTTTCGGCCGCGCGGGCGTGTTGTCGCCCCTCAGATAAGCCACCCGGCGCCCGGCACCAAGCGCGGAGCGGGCCGGCAGCCCCTGGCGCGGACATATCCTGTCGAAGTGAATATTTCCGATATATCGGATCTTGCGGCGGATATGGGCTTCGCCTATTTCCGATATATCGAAACCCTATCGAGGATAACCTGATGCGACATTTCTTCTCCCACCGCCGCTCCGATCCCCGCTGGCCCGGCCAGGATGGCCGCTGCGAGGCCCGCCGCTTCCACCGCGACTTCGGGGACGGAGAGCGTGGCGGCCGTGGCCCCTTCGGCCGGCACGGCCATCATGGCCGGGGCGGGCGCGGCGGCCGCTTCTTCGAGAGCGGCGACCTCCGCCTCGTCCTGCTGCGCCTGATCGCGCAGCGCCCGCGCCACGGCTACGAGCTGATGGAGGAGATCGAGACCCGGCTCGGCGGCGCCTACCGTCCCAGCCCCGGCACGATCTACCCGACCCTGACCCTGCTGGAGGAACTCGGCCAGATCGCCGTTTCCGCCACCGAGGGCGCCAAGAAGCTCTACGCCGTCACTCCGGAGGGCGAGCGCGTCCTGGCCGGACAGAAGGCGGAAGCGGATGCGCTCTTCGCCCGCATGGAGGCGGCCGGCGGCGAAGCTCCGGCAGCCGGCAAGTTGCAGATCCTCCGGGCCATGCATAACCTGAAGCTCGCCCTGCGGCTGCGTCTCGGTCGCGGCAACCTCTCCGAGGAACAGCTCCGCCGCATCGTGGAGGCCATCGACGCCACCGCGACGCGGATCGAGCGGGAATAAGGACCACAGCCATGGATACGGGCATGGAGAAGGCCCCGGCGCGGGTGGCGCGCCGGGTCCGCCACGAACTCCGCTTCCGCCAGCTCGACGTGACGCGGGTGGAGGACATCACGCCGGCCATGCGCCGGATCACCCTAGCGGGGCCGGATCTCGCCGGCTTCACCAGCCTCTCCTTCGACGACCATGTGAAGCTCTTCTTCCCCGAGCCCGGCGCCCCGTTGGCGCTGCCGGTGGCGGGGCCGAACGGCGTCGTCTTCCCCGAGGGCCAGCCGCGCCCGCCCGCGCGCGACTACACCCCGCGCCGCTACGACGAGGCGGCGGGGATTCTGGAGATCGACTTCGCCCTGCACGAGAACGGGCCGGCGACGGACTGGGCCAGCCGCGCCAGGCCCGGCAACCGCATCGGCCTCGGCGGCCCGCGCGGTTCCTTCGTGATCCCCATGGACTTCGACTGGCACCTGCTGGTCGG
Source organism: Roseomonas sp. TAS13 (assembly GCF_001950415.1). Lineage (NCBI taxonomy): Bacteria > Pseudomonadati > Pseudomonadota > Alphaproteobacteria > Acetobacterales > Roseomonadaceae > Roseomonas > Roseomonas sp. TAS13. The sequence goes on along the minus strand of NZ_BDLP01000214.1, from coordinate 516 downwards.
CGACGAGACGGCCCTGCCCGCGATCGGCCGCCGCCTGGAGGAACTGCCCGAAGGCAGCCATGCCCTGGTCATCGCCGAGGTGGCCGGGCCAGCGGAAGAGCAGGTCTGGCGGAGCCAGGCGAAGCTCGACCTGCGCTGGGTCCATCGTGGCCGCGTGCCGCCGGGCCAGGGCGGCGGGCTGGAGGAGGCGCTGCGCGCCCTGACCCTGCCGGGTGGCGAAGGCTATGCCTGGGTCGCCTGCGAATCCCTGGTCGCCAAGCGCCTGCGCCAGATCCTGGTGGAGCGGCACGGCCTGCTCAAGGAGCGTATCAAGGCCGCCGGATACTGGAAGCTCGGCGCCGCCGGGGCACACGAGACGCATAACGACTGATGCCGGGAGCGCCGGTTGTGGCGCTTCACCTCCGGCCTTGCCCTGTCCCGGGTGAAGGCTCTGCCTTCCCCCCGGCCCCCCATCCGCCAGGAGCCGGTGGCTCCTGGACCTGCCAGGAGTTGGCACCTGCTGTGGCCGGATCGCGC
>NZ_BDLP01000213.1:0-7722 GCF_001950415.1 Roseomonas sp. TAS13 | reverse complement strand
TCGCCTTACGGTGGAGCTGTGCGTAGATGTGATCAAGAGACAGGCCTCGCCCGGCAGGTCCCGCCCGCTCCAGTCCCGCAGCGCGGCCAGGGTGCGCGGCAGGGCCGGCGCCACGTCCGTCTCCGCCACGGCACGCCAGAGGAAGGCGCCGATCGGCAGCAGGAAGACGCCCAGCAGGAAGAGCAGCAGCGGTGCCACCAGCAGGGCGGCGGCGAGGCGTTCGCGGCGGTTCGGCATGGATCTCCCGGTGGAACTCCGGAGGGAAGGCGCGTGGAGGCGGGGCGCCCCCGCTACCATCCCCTGTCCCCGGCGGAAAGCCGCCGGGGTCGTGTCCAGGCCCAGGCCCGGCCCGGGAAGCGGGCGGCGCCGGCGGCGGTCCGATTCAGCGCGACAGCCAGTTGTTGAAGCGCTGGCTCAGCCGGTCGAGGTTGTCGAGCCAGAACTGGTCGTCGATCCGCAGCGCGCCTTCCATGTGTTCCGGCGTGGTGGGCAGGTTGGCCAGCACGGCGGGCGCGATGTGGTCGTTGGCGCCCTTGGCGGTGACGCCATAGGGAATCTTCGGCGGCAGCTCGGCCTGGATCCCGGGCTGGCCGGCGAAGTTCAGGAACTGCAGGGCCCGGTCGCGGTTCGGCGTGCCCTTCATGATCACCCAGGAATCCAGCGTGTAGAGGTTGCCGGGCCAGGAGATGGCGAAGTTCTGCCCGTCCTGCCTGTTGGCGGCGTCGATGCGGCCGTTATAGGCCACGGCCATGGCCAGCTCCCCCGAGGCCAGGAGCTGCGGCGGCTGCGCTCCGCGTTCCCACCAGACCAGGCTGTCGCGGATGCTGTCGAGCTTGCGGAAGGCGCGGTCCACCCCGGCCTCCGTGCCCAGCAGCCTGTACACCTCCTCCGGCTTCGCCCCGTCGGCGAGCAGGGCGATCTCCAGCGTCGTCTTCGGCCCGCGGCGCAGGCCGCGCTTGCCCGGGAACTTCTTCGTGTCGAAGAACTCGGCCCAGTTGGCCGGGCCGTTCGGCGTCCGGTTGCGGTCATAGGCCAGCACGAAGGAATAGAGGATCGTGCCGACGCCGCATTCGCCCACCGCCTGCGGGATGTAGTGGTCCTTCCCGCCGATGGCCGCCCAGTCCATCTTCTCGAACAGGCCTTCGTCGCAGCCGAGCAGCAGCTCCTCGCTCTCGACCTGCACGACGTCCCAGTTGTTGGCGCCGGACTGGATCTTGGCGCGCAGCACGCCGACGCCGCCATCCCAGCTCTCCTCCAGCAGGCGCGTGTTCGTCTTCGTTTGGAAGGGGCGGAAATAGACCTCCCGCTGCGCGTCCTGATAGGCGCCGCCCCAGGATACCACGGTCAGGTCGCGTTGCTGCGCCCGTGCCGGGGATGTCGCCAGGATGGGCACCAGGACGGGAAGGCAGGCCGCCAGCCACGCGGCCCGGAAAAGGCGCCTTCGGGCGATGCCTGTCCTCCCGGCCCCATGCCCGACCGGAAACATGCTTCGCGGCATCATGATCTGCCTCCCTGCCCTGCCGCCGGAGGCTAGAACAAAGATCCGCCAGCGGAAACGGCGGCGGAACGGGCCGCAAGGAACTTCGGTGCTTGGTTTGACATGGCCCGGTGAGATAACTTCTGCACCGCAGCATATTTTTCCGGTATGATCCAGAAAAAGAAACAAAATTCTTGCGATATGCTTCAATTCATATCAATTTTGATCCATGCTGAGTGACCAAGCGTGGATATGAGATGATCCGACCCGGCAGCGACGACCCGATTCTGGCAGCCTTGCGAGGCCGTTCCGTCCTCGTGACAGGTGCGCGGGGCTTCATCGGCGGTGCCCTGTGCAGCGCCTTGCTGGAGGCCGGCGCCGAGGTGCATGGCACCACGCGCGGCGAGATCCCGCAGGATGACGATGGCGAGGCGGCGCCCCTGTGGTGGCGCTGCGATCCGGCGGCGCCGGGCGAGATCGAGTCGCTCCTTCGCCTGACGCAGCCCGAGATCATCTTCCACATGAGCGCCGCGGTGACGGGGTCGCGCAGCATCGAGGCCGTCCTGCCCACGCTGCGCGACAACCTCGTGAGCACCATCAACATCCTGCTGGCCGCCGCCGGGCGCGGGGTGGAGCGCGTGGTGCTGGCGGGCTCGGTCGAGGCGCATTCGGCGCCGAACGAGGCGCCGCGCTCGCCCTACGCCGCCTCCAAGGCCGCCGCCACCGCCTATGCCCGGCTGTTCGACAGCCTTTATAACACGCGCTGCGTCGATATCCGGATTGCCATGACCTACGGCCCCGGCCAGCGCGACGGCAGCAAGCTGGTGCCCTACGTGATCGAGGAGCTGCGCCACGGCCGGGCGCCGCATCTGGGCGACGGCGGCCGCCTCGCCGACTGGACCTATGTGGATGACATCGTGAGCGCGCTGGTGCATGCCGGGGTGAGCAAGGCGGCGCTCGGCCGGAGCATCGAGGTCGGCACCGGCGTCACCCATTCGGTGCGGGACGTGGTGCAGAAGCTGGTGGACCTGATCGACCCCTCGGTCGAGCCGGTCTATGGCGCCCTGCCGCCGCGCCCCCACGAGCTGGAAACGGCGGTGGACACCCGGCCCGCCTGGAACCTGCTGAACTGGGTGCCGCGCGTCACCCTGGATGCGGGCCTGCGGCGCACGGTCGAGGCCAGGCTGGGCCATGGCCTCCTGCGGCGGAACCCGCGCCGCATGGAAACGCAGCCCATCGGGCCACGCGCGATGCTGCTGCCGCCGAACCTGCTCCAGGGCTGAGGAAAGGGGTGGGTGCCGAATCCGCCGGGCAGGGTCCCGGCGGAACGCCCTCCCTTCAGGGGCCCCGTCATTCCACCGGAAAGGCGATGGCCTGCGACAGGTCCCAGGCCAGGGCCGCGGCGCCGCCGGGCTGGGGCAGCACGCCGGTGGCGGGGCGCTTGGCGATCACCTCGGCGCGCGACCCATCCTCGCCACCGATCGAGAGGCGCAGGCGCAGGTGGTCGCCGCCGAAGACGATCTCCTCTAGCCGGGCAGGCACCGCATCCTCACCCATCTCCTCCGCCCGCATGGCCGCGACGGCCAAGCGCTCCGGCCGGATGGCGACGATGCAGCGGCTGCCGGGGCCGACCCCCACCGCGGCGGTGGCCCGCACCACCACGCCGCAGTCCAGGCGGATGCGCGCCTCCTCCATCTCCATGGCCAGGACATGGCCGGGCAGGCTGTTGTTCTCGCCGACGAAGCCGGCCACGAAGGCATCGGCCGGGCGGTCGTAGATGTCGCGCGGCGGGGCGAGCTGCCGGATGCGGCCGCCGCGGAACACCGCCACGCGGTCGGACAGCACCAGCGCCTCCGCCTGGTCATGGGTGACGTACATCATGGTCACGCCGAGCTCGCGGTGCAGGCGGCGGATCTCGAACTGCATCTCCTCCCGCAGCGACTTGTCCAGCGCGCCGAGCGGTTCGTCCAGCAGCACGATCGGCGGCTCGAAGACCAGGGCACGGGCTAGGGCGACGCGCTGCTGCTGCCCGCCGGAAAGCTGCGCCGGCCGCCGGTCGCCCAGGCCGGGCAGACGCACCGTTTCCAGGGCCCGACGCGCGCGGCTCTCGCGCTCCGCCCGCGCCACGCCGCGCGCCTCCAGCGGAAAGGCGATGTTCTCCGCCACCGTCATGTGCGGGAACAGCGCATAGGACTGGAACACCACGCCGATGCCGCGCCGGTGCGGCGGGGTATGGGCGATGTCATTGCCGTCCAGCAGGATGCGCCCGCTGCTCGGCTCCTCGAAGCCGGCCAGCATCATCAGCGTGGTGGTCTTGCCCGAGCCCGAGGGGCCCAGCAGCGTCAGCAGCTCCCCCCGGCGGATGGCGAGGTTGAGGCCATGCACCGCCAGCGCGCCGGCGTCGTAGCGCTTCTCCACATCCTCGAAGCGCACCAGGTGGGTCGTCATGGTGGCGGAAACTGCGGGTCCCCCCGGTTGCCGTCAACCGCCCCTACGGTGCCATGATGCGCAATGGACAGGAGGGAATGCCAATGAGCCAAGCCCAGACGGGGAACGGCCCGGGGAACGACCCGGGGAACGGCCCGGGAATCGCCACGCGGGTCGAGGGGGCCGCGGGGGTGATCCAGCTCGACCGGCCGAAGGCGCTGAACGCGTTGGACCAGCCGATGATCGATGCGCTGGCCGAGGCCCTGCGCCGCTTCGGCGAGGATCCGGCGGTGCGGCTGGTGCTCCTGGAAGGGCTCGGCGGCCGTGCCTTCTGCGCGGGCGGCGACATCCGCTTCATCCGCCAATCGGTGCTGGAAGGGCGCGGCGAGGCGGCCGACCACTTCTTTGCCACCGAGTACGCGCTGAACGGGGCCATCGCCGCCTTCCCCAAGCCCTGGGTCAGCCTGATCGACGGGATCTGCATGGGCGGCGGCATCGGCGTCTCGCTGCATGGCTCCCACCGTGTGGTGACGGAGAAGGCGCTGCTCGCCATGCCGGAAACCGCGATCGGCTTCTTTCCCGATGTCGGCACCTCCCATTGCCTGCCGCGCCTGGAAGGGGCGATCGGGAACTGGCTGGGCCTGACCGGCGCCCGGCTGCGGGGCGCGGAGGCGGTGGAGGCCGGGATGGCCACGCATTACTGCCCCTCCGGGGAGCTGCCGGCGCTGCGCCAGGCCCTGCTGCAAGGCGATGCCGAGGCCGCCATCGCCGCCCATACGCGCCCGGCGCCACATGGCGCGGTGACGGCACAGGCGGAAGCCATCTACCGCTGCTTCGGCGCCGGCACCGTGCCGCATATCCTGGAGGCGCTGGAGGCCGAGGGCAGCGACTGGGCGGGGGAGCAGATCGCCACGCTGCGCCGGATGTCGCCGATGAGCCTCTGCATCACGCGGGAGCTGTTCCGCATCGGCGGCGGGCACGACCTCGCCACCTGCCTCGCGACGGAGCTGGCCCTGGCGCGGCGGGTGATCCGGCAACCGGATTTCGCGGAGGGCGTGCGGGCCGTGGTGGTGGACAAGGACCAGTCGCCGCGCTGGCGGCCCGCCCGGATCGAGGATGTCGGGATGGAAGCCGTGCGGGCGCTGCTCGCGCCCTGAGCCGCGCGGCCCGCCGGAAGGCCCGGCCACCATCCCCGGCCTTCCGGCGGGAGCATTCCCGGTTCGCGGCCCTTCGCCGCGAAGGCCCTGCCCATTCGTTCGCGGAGCGGATTCAGGCGTCCGGGCGATGCCGCCCCGCGGCGATCTGCTCTAAGCGATAGCGCAAGCGCCCCTGTGAGGGGATGCCGATGGACCATGAGAAGGCTTCGCCGATGACACGAGCGGCACCGGCCATCCTGCCGGAACTCAAGACCCTGCGCGACAGCATCGACAACATCGATGCGGCGATCATCCACATGCTGGCGGAACGCTTCCGCTGCACCCAGCGGGTCGGCCAGCTGAAGGCCGAGCACCACCTCCCGCCGGCCGATCCGTCGCGGGAGGCGGAACAGGTCGCGCGGCTGCGCCGCCTGGCCACCGACGCGAAGCTGGACCCGGAATTCGCCGAGAAGTTCCTGGCCTTCGTGGTGAAGGAGGTGATCCGCCACCACGAGGCCGTTCCGCGCGCGGGGAGCTGAGCCCCGGGCGCCCCGGAAGGTTCAGGACAGCCCCAGCAGCCCCCGGCTGAGGGCGCTGCTCTGGGCCTTGGGGCCGATAAAGGCGGACAGCATGCGCGCGCCCAGGGGATTGTCCATCCGCACCGGGCGTTCGCCCGCATAGGCGATATCGACATGGTCTGGCAGGAAGAGCCAGGTCTCCTCCTCGCCTTCCCGCAGGTCGCGCAGCCGGGCGCGGAAGTTGTCCGGCATGGCGCAGGCGCAGCGCTCGCGGAACCCGTCCTCCCAGCCCGACACCAGCCGGTCGCGCGGGATGTCGCGGGAATAGCGCAGGATCAGCAGCTTCACCTGGGTCGAGGCGAGGATCGCCTCCGCGTCGTGGCTGGCGGTTTCCAGGTACAGCGCGGCGCGGAAGGCCTCGAACAGGAAGACCCGGCGCAGGCCGGTGCCGTTCAGCACCAGTCTGCGCCCGGCGACCTGGAGGCTGGGCGGCAGTGCCGCCTGCTGCGCCACGGCCCGGCCGGACAAGGCAAGCAGCGGCAGGAGCGACAGGCCGGCACGGCGGGTCAGCAGGGGCAAGAATGGCAACTCCCGAGGGGGTCCTTGGCACCGCCCCGGCTGGTTCCCGGAGGGCACCGGTGCCGGGGCGCCGCAGCCTCCCCGCTCCCCGCTCCCGGGCCAAGCCCCACACCCGGCCGCGCCACCCGATCCGCGGAAACTTCTGCGTGAAGCTCGATTCCGCGCCCGTTTCCGCCTATCTGGCAGTTGCCGAACCTGTTTCCGGGAGGCTGAGCAGCATGGTTGGCCGAGATGCCTATGTCGCCGTCACGCGGGGAATCCGTGTCAGCGTGCGGACCTACTACCTGGCCGACCAGTCCTCGGAGGAGGAAGGGCGCCATGTCTGGGCCTATCGCGTCGAGATCGAGAATGGCGGCCGGGAAACCGTGCAGTTGCTGAAGCGGAGCTGGCTGATCACCGACGCGATGGCCCGCACCCAGCGCGTGCATGGCGACGGGGTGGTGGGCGAGCAGCCGATCCTGGAGCCGGGGGAGAGCTTCGAATACACCTCCGGCACGCCGCTGCCCACGCCCTCGGGCTTTATGCGGGGCGCCTACCACATGGTGGCCACCGGCACCGGCGAGAATTTCGATGTCGAGATACCGGCCTTCAGCCTCGACAGCCCGGATGGGCGCGTCACCCTGAACTGATACACGCAGAGGTTGCGCAGCCTCCCGCAGCCCTGCCACAACTCACTGCCGGGAGCCCGCGAGCCCCGCCTTCCCGGATGCCGTCTGGCACCGGCCGGCGAGATCCGCGCGCAGGCCCCACCCCATCCCCGGCCAGGGATGGAATCAGAGGAACGGAATTTGACCAGCACACCTTTCCCTCCGTACCAGGAGCCGGGCGAACCCCGGCCGACGCAGCAGGATGCGGAGGATGCGATCCGGACGCTGCTGCGCTGGGCAGGCGACAATCCCGGCCGCGAAGGGCTCCTGGACACGCCCAAGCGCGTGGCCAAGGCCTACCGCGAATGGTTCGCCGGCTATGAGGAGGATCCGGTCGAGCTGCTCCAGCGCTCCTTCGAGGAGGTGGAGGGCTATGACGAGATGGTCATCCTGCGCGACATCCGGCTGGAAAGCACCTGCGAGCACCACATGGCGCCGATCATCGGCCGCGCCCATGTCGGCTACCTGCCGCGCGGTCGGGTCATCGGCATCTCCAAGCTGGCGCGCGTCGTGGACGCCTATGGCAAGCGCCTGCAGATCCAGGAGAAGCTGACGGCGCAGATCGCCAACTCCATCCAGGAGGTGCTGAACCCCTACGGCGTCGCCGTGGTGGTGGAGGCGGCGCACCAGTGCATGACCACGCGCGGCGCCCACAAGCCGGGCGTGACCATGGTGACCAGCCGCATGCTGGGCGCCTTCCGGGACCAGCGCAGCACGCGGCAGGAATTCCTCGCCATGATCGGTGCCCCGAGAGCCACGCCGATCATCTGAACGCGAACGGCGGCGCCCGGCCCTTGGCGCTGCCCCGCGGCTGCCCCCAAGGCGCCTTCAGTGCGGCTCGGTGGAAACCGCCGGCGCGCCGGGATTGCCGTAGTAGGCCGGCTGCGGCACGGCCGGCGGCGGCGCGTAGGGCCGCTCCCAGCCACCCCGCTCCGGGG
>NZ_BDLP01000212.1:0-7727 GCF_001950415.1 Roseomonas sp. TAS13 | reverse complement strand
GCGTAGATGTGATCAAGAGACAGGGCCTGAAAACGGGGGGCCTGGACAGGGTGCCCGAAGCGGCCTCCTGAGCCGGGCGCGCCTGGCCTGCTCCGCGGGGCGAACCATCCTCCTGGGCGCCACATGCGGCGAAATCCGTCCTGTCCGGCGGGCCGGGCGGGGGCGATCCTGCCATGATCGCGGGGGCGGCCTTCCCCTGGGCTGACCCATGGGCCGGGCGGGGCACGAGGCAAGGCGGATGGTGCCGGTGATGACGGGCATTGCCCTCCTGCCCGGCGCCGGGGCATAGCCGCACATCACTTCCCCCGCCGCCGGCGCCATCCTGGCGGGACGGCACCGGCTGGGGGCCCTCTCTCCGGGGACGAGACCAGGCATGGATCTCTCAGAACTCGCCGCGCACGCGCAGCAGACCCTTCGCGACGCGACCATTCCGGAACTGCCGAACCACTATCGCGGCAAGGTGCGGGACAATTACGACCTGCCGGACGGGAAGCGCATCATCATCGCGACCGACCGGATCAGTGCCTTCGACCGCATCCTGGCGGCCATTCCCCTGAAGGGGCAGGTGCTGACGCAGACGGCGCGGTACTGGTTCGAGGCGACGCGCGACATCTGCCCGAACCATGTCGTCGAATACCCCGATCCGAACGTGGTGGTGGGGCGTAAGCTGTCCATCCTGCCGGTGGAGGTGGTGGTGCGCGGCTATCTCGCCGGCACGACGGGCACCTCGATCCTGACGCTCTACAAGAAGGGCCAGCGGCGGATGTACGGGCATGTGCTGCCCGACGGACTGCGCGACAACCAGAAGCTGCCCGAGCCGATCATCACGCCCACCAGCAAGGCCTTCGACGGCGGGCATGACGAGCCGCTGACGGCGGAGGAGATCCTGGAGCGCGGGCTGCTGTCGAAGAGCCAGTGGGAGACGCTGAGCGAGTATGCGCTGAAGCTCTTCGCCCGCGGGCAGGAGCTGGCGCGGGAACGCGGGCTGATCCTGGCGGACACGAAATACGAGTTCGGCACAGACACGGACGGCAACATCGTGCTGGCCGACGAGATCCATACGCCGGACAGCAGCCGCTACTGGCTGCTCGGCTCCTACCGGACGCTGTTCGGCCGGGGCGGGAAGCCGGAGAGCTTCGACAAGGATTTCGTGCGCAACTGGGTGGTGGCGCGCTGCGATCCCTACAAGGACGCGATCCCGGAGATCCCGCAGGAGGTGATCCTGGAGACCGCCGCCGTCTATGTCCGGGCCTTCGAGATGATCACCGGCCAGCGCTTCCAGCTCCCGCCCGTGGGGGAGGACGTGCTGGCGCGGGTGCGGCGGAACCTGGCGGGGTATTTCCCGAAATAGGGCGGACCAGGAGGCGGCGGCGCGGGGCTTCCTCGACCGCGTTCCCCTGGCGTTCTATATCCTGTGGCGTGCGCCCCGCCCTTCCGATCCTCCTCGCCCTGTTCCTCCTGGCCGTCGCGGCACCCGCCCGCGCCGCCTGCAACGACCTGCCCGCCCCCGGGGTGGACTGGCGGCGCTGCCTGCTGGACGGGCGGGACCTGCCGGATGCCGATCTGGCGGGGGCGGTGCTGCGCGATGCCAGCTTCTCCCGCGCCAACATGGTCGGGGCGGTGCTGCGGGGGATCGACGGACAGCAGGCTCGCTTCGTCTCCGCCCTGCTGAGCCAGGCGGACCTGAGCGGGTCCAACCTGCGCCGGGCCGACTTCACGCGGGCGATGCTGGACGGGGCGAAGCTGGCCGGGGCAGACCTGCGGGGCGCGCGGCTCTTCCGGGCCGATCTGAGCGGCGCGGACCTGACGGGCGCGGTGCTGGACGGGGCGGACCTGTCTTCCGCCGTCCTGGACGGGGCACGCTGGACCGATGGCGAGCGAATCTGCGGCGCCGGATCGAGGGGACGCTGCCAATGAGCGACAGCCGCGACGTGATGCCGGCCACGGGGGGCGGGCTGCGGGACCTGCCGGAACCCGACTACCTCGGCAAGCTGAACCCGGAGCAGCGGGCGGCGGTGGAGACGGTGGACGGGCCGCTGCTGGTGCTGGCCGGGGCGGGGACGGGCAAGACGCGGGTGCTGACCACGCGCTTCGCCCATATCCTGATGACGCGGAAGGCCTTCCCCAACCAGGTCCTGGCGGTGACCTTCACCAACAAGGCGGCGCGGGAGATGCGGGAGCGTGTCTCCCACATCCTGGGGCGCCCGGCCGAGGGGCTCTGGCTTGGCACCTTCCATGCGCTCTGCGCCCGGATGCTGCGGCGGCACGCGGAATATGTCCGCCTGACCTCCTCCTTCACCATCCTGGACACGGACGACCAGCTCCGCCTGCTGAAACAGGTGATGGAGGCGGCGGGCGGCATCGACCAGAAGCGCTGGCCGGCCCAGGGACTGATGGCGGTGATCCAGCGCTGGAAGGACCGCGGCCTGACGCCGGAGCGGGTGACGCCCGCGGAGGACAGCGACTTCGCCAATGGCCGCGCGCGGCAGCTCTACGAGGCCTACCAGTCCCGGCTGCGGGACCTGAACACGGTCGATTTCGGCGACCTGCTGCTGCACATGACGGAGATCCTGCGCACCCAGCCCGAGGTGCTGGCGCAGTACCACCGCAGCTTCCGCTACATCCTGGTGGACGAGTACCAGGACACCAACACGGTGCAGTATCTCTGGCTGCGGCTGCTGGCGCAGGGGCACCGGAACATCTGCTGCGTGGGCGACGACGACCAGTCGATCTACTCGTGGAGAGGCGCGGAGGTGGAGAACATCCTGCGCTTCGAGAAGGACTTCCCCGGCGCGAGGATCGTGCGGCTGGAGAGCAACTACCGCTCCACGCGGCCGATCCTGGCCGCCGCCGCCGGGCTGATCGCGAAGAACGAGGGACGGCTGGGCAAGACGCTGCGGCCGGGGCGCAATGATGCGGAGGGCGAGAAGGTCCGCATCGTCTCGCTCTGGGACTCCGAGGAGGAGGCCCGCATGGTCGGCGAGCGCATCGAGCAGGCGCAGCGCGACGGGATCAGCGCGGGCGAGATGGCGATCCTCGTGCGCGCCGGCTTCCAGACGCGGGCCTTCGAGGAGCGGCTGATCGTGCTCGGCGTGCCCTATCGCGTCGTGGGCGGGCTGAAGTTCTACGAGCGGGCCGAGGTGCGCGACGCCATGGCCTATATGCGCATCCTGCACCAGCCGAGCGACGACCTGGCCTTCGAGCGCATCGTCAACACGCCGCGCCGGGGCGTGGGCGACAGCGGGCTGCAGCACATGCATGTGGCGGCGCGCGAGCAGGGCATCCCGCTCGCCGTGGCGGCGGAGCAGCTGGCGCGCACCGATGCCTTCCGCCCCAAGCCGCGCGCGGCGCTGCGCGAGCTGTTCGACGGCTTCGCGCGATGGCGCGAAATGCTGGCGCGCGAGGGGCATGTGGTGACGGTGGCCACCATGCTCGACGAGAGCGGCTATACGGAGATGTGGAAGCAGGACAAGTCGGCCGAGGCGCCGGGCCGGCTGGAGAACCTGAAGGAGCTGCTGCGCGCGATCGGCGAGTTCGAGAGCCTCGCGGGCTTTCTCGACCATGTGGCGCTGGTGACCGAGAACGACGAGAACGCCTCGGAGGCCAAGGTCTCGCTGATGACGCTGCACGCGGCCAAGGGGCTGGAGTTCGACCTCGTCTTCCTGCCGGGCTGGGAGGAGGGGCTCTTCCCGCACCAGCGCGCGCTGGACGAGGGCGGCACCAAGGGTCTGGAGGAGGAGCGGCGCCTCGCCTATGTCGGCATCACCCGGGCGCGGAAGCTCGCGGTGATCAGCCACGCGGCGAACCGGCGGATCTATGCCAACTGGTCGGCCGCCATCCCGTCGCGCTTCCTGGACGAGCTGCCGCGCGAGGCGGTGGAGGTCGAGGGCTCCTCGGCCATGCAGCGGCAGCGCATGGCGACGGCGCCGAGCGTCTTCGCGCACGGCCCGATCAGCGCCGGGCGGCCGCGGATCATGGAGACCAAACTCTCCGAGAAGGGGGCCTGGGAGGTGCAGGCGCGCCCGGCGCGCAAGGATGCCATGACCGTCGGAACCCGCGTCTTCCACCAGAAATTCGGCTACGGACGCGTGACCCGGGTGGAGGATGACCGCCTGGACGTGGATTTCGAGAAGACCGGCAGCAAGCGTGTGCTGGACCGTTTCGTGGAGCGCGCCTGATGAGCAGCGAGACCGCCATCCAGCAGAAGCCGGGGCATTGGCCGACCCAGGGCAACACGCGCTGGGCCATCCCGCTGGAGACGCTGGTGCTGACCGGCATCCCGGACGAGGCGGTGCCCTATTACGAGGCGGCGCTGGAAAGCCTCTGCCGCACCGTCGGCTATTTCCGCGAGCCGCCACTGGAGGAGACCTGGCGGCTGGAAGGCGTCTGGGAGCAGAACGGCGACGAGGCGGCGCTGAGCGCGGCGCTGGCCCTGGCGGCGGCGGTCTCGGGCTTCGATGCCGGGGCGCCGGAGCGGCACCCGACCGAGGCGGAGGGCTGGCTGGCCCGCACCGTGGAAGCCTTTCCGGAGCAGGCGCTGGGGCGGCGCTTCACCATCCGACCAACGCACCTGCCCAACCCGCGGCAATGGGACCGGCTGGTGCTGCGGCTCGATGCCGGCCTAGCCTTCGGCTCGGGCGAGCACGAATCCACGCGCGGCTGCCTGCTGGCCTTCGAGGCCGTGGCCCACCGCCGCCCGCGCCGAATCCTGGACCTGGGCACGGGCTCGGGCATCCTGGGCATGGCGGCGGCGAAGCTGCTGCACCGGAAGGTCCTTGCCACGGATATCGAGCCCTGGTCGGTGCGGGTGGCGGCCGAGAACGGGGTGATGAACGGGCTGCGCGGGCTGTTCCGGGCGGAGCTGGCGGATGGCTGGCGCGACCCGGTGGTGCGCAACGGGCACTATGACCTCGTCTTCGCCAATATCCTGGCGCGGCCGCTCTGCGCCATGGCGCGCGACCTCGCCACGCATCTGGCGCCAGGGGGCACGGCGATCCTGGCCGGGCTGCTCGGCACCCAGGTGCGGATGGTGCTGGCGGCGCATCGCCGCTGCGGGCTGGTGCTGGAGCGGCGGATCGACCTCGGGGCCTGGTCCACCCTGGTCCTGCGCAGGCGCTGAAGGGCAGGGCGGGAAGGCGGCACATCCCCCCTGCGGCTGGGCCTCGGGGCCTTTCCAGCCGGTATTTTTGCACCGCAGCATGACAGGCGAAATTTTTCCGCCACCGGGCTGCGGGCACGAAAAAAGGGACGGAGAACCGTCCCTTTTGCCGTGACTGGTAAAGTTCTATGTCTTTACCGCAGGGCTGGCCCTGCGGCGCCGCTTCAGGCCGCGGCGCGCTTGCGGTTGAAGTCGTTGGCCGGGCGCGACACGGGGGCCTGGGTCGCCACCTTCTGCTCCTGCTGCGCCATGCGGTCGAACAGGTGCGGGATGTCGGAGCGGACAAGGCCGATATCGGCCAGCTCGCGATCCGTCAGCTCCTGCAGCTCGGCCATGGCGCGGCGGCGCTGCAGGCCCTCGGAGAGGCGGAGCGTCAGGCTGCGGAACCAGCGGCCGATCCCACTGTCGCTCTGCTGCAGGGCCTGCTGACGCAGGGCCTGGATGCGTTCGGCCTGGGCGTTGGCGGGCATCGGCATCATCAGGGCGGCTTCGGTCTGGTTGATCCGGGTATTCATGACTAGCGTTCCTTTCGCGGCGCGGTTCGTGGCTTCCGGTCGTTCTGTCTTCGACTCGCTTCGCCGCGCCGCGCGTTATGCAGTGCAAAATAGGTCTGCCCGCCGCTTTTGCTCGTGCCGATCTGGCTGTTTAGATATGCGCCGGAAGCATGAAATAGGAGTGAAACATGTCGTTTACGAAGGTCGCGCAACCGTGAGAGCCGTCGTGCCGCCCACGTCGTCACCCGGGGAGCGGCTTGAGGCGCTGCGCCGGAACCTGGCGGCTGCCGGGGTCGAGGGCTTCGTGGTGCCGCGCTCGGACGAGTATCTGGGCGAATACGTGCCGGGTTCGGCGGAGCGGCTGGCCTGGCTGACCGGCTTCACGGGCAGTGCCGGGCTGGCCATCGTGCTGCCGGAACGGGCGGCGGTCTTCACCGACGGCCGCTACACCACCCAGGCGGCGGCGCAGACCGATCCGGCGCTCTGGGAGCGGCGGCATATCACCGAGGAACCGGCGGCGGACTGGCTGCGCGAACATGCGAAGGGACGGCGCATCGGCTACGACCCGCGGCTGATGCCGGAATCGGCGGTGGAGAAGCTGGCGGCCTGCGGCGCCGAGCTGGTGCCGCTGGACGGCAACCCGCTGGATGCCGCCTGGGCCGACCGCCCCGCGCCGCCACTGGCCCGCGCCGTGCCGCAGGCGGCGGAACAGGCCGGGCAGGGTGCGGAGGAAAAGCGCGAGGCAGCCGCCGCGGCGCTGCGCACGGCGGGCGAGGACGCGGCGGTGCTGGCCGATGCGCACAGCACCGCCTGGCTGCTGAACATCCGGGGCGGCGACCTGGAGAACACGCCGCTGGCGCTGTCGCAGGGCCTGCTGCGGGCCGATGGGACGGTGGACCTGTTCATCGCCCCGGCGAAGGTGGACGAGGCGCTGCGCGCGCATCTGGGCAATGCCGTGGCGCTGCGCGCGCCGGAGGAATGGCCGGAGGCGCTGCGCGTACTGGCGGGACGGCGGGTGCGGGTCGATCCCGACCTGACGCCGGCCTGGTTCGCCATGCGACTGCGTGAGGCCGGAGCGACCGTGGTGGCGGGCGAGGACCCGGTACGCTTGCCCCGGGCGCGCAAGAACGCGGTGGAGCAGGCAGGCGCGCGGACGGCGCATGCGCGGGATGCGGTGGCGCTGGCGCGTTTCCTCCACTGGTTCGCCGGGGCGGCGCCGCAAGGCGGGCAGAGCGAGATCACGGCGGCGGAGAAGCTGCTGGAGTTCCGCCGGGCGCTGCCGCTGTTCCGGGCGGAATCCTTTCCCGCCATCTCGGGCGCCGGGCCCAACGGGGCGATCGTGCATTACCGGGTCACGGCGGAGACGGACCGGGCGATCGGGCGGGACGAGTGCTACCTGATCGACAGCGGCGCGCAGTTCCTGGACGGCACCACGGATGTGACGCGCACGCTCTGGACCGGGCCGGGGGAGGCGCCGGCGGAGCTGCGGGAACGCTACACGCGGGTGCTGCGCGGCCATATCGCCCTGGCCACGCTGAGCTTCCCCAAGGGGGTGGCGGGGCCGCATCTCGACGCCATCGCGCGCCGGCCGCTCTGGGATGCCGGGATGGACTACGACCATGGCACGGGCCATGGCGTGGGCTCCTTCCTTTCGGTGCATGAGGGGCCGGTTGCCTTCTCGCGGGCGGCGAAGCCGGTGCCGATCGAGGAGGGGATGATCCTGTCCGACGAGCCGGGCTTCTACCTGCCCGGGGCCTATGGCATCCGCATCGAGAACCTGCTGCTGGTGCGCTCGGCAGGGCAGGGGCTCTCGGGGCGGCCCTGGCTGGGTTTCGAGACGCTGACCCTGGCTCCCTACGAGCGGCGGCTGATCCAGCCCGGGCTGCTGACGCCGGCGGAGCGGGAATGGGTGGATGTCTATCAGGCCCGCGTCGCGTCGGAGGTCGCTCCCGCGCTGGCGGAGGTGGCGCCCGAGGCGGCCGCCTGGCTACGTGCCGTCTGCGCGCCCCTCTGAGGGCCGTCGCGGTTCCGCCGGAGGCCGCCTCCGGCGAAGCCTCGGGGGACGGGGGAAAGGG
>NZ_BDLP01000211.1:0-7768 GCF_001950415.1 Roseomonas sp. TAS13 | reverse complement strand
CCCTCGGTGGGGCTGAGCCAGCCCTGGCGCTTCGTGCTGGTGGAGGACCCGGCACGGCGCGCCGCCATCCGGGCGGATTTCGCCCGCTGCAACGCCGCGGCCCTGGCCGGGCAGGCGGAGGAGCGGGCCAGGCTCTATGCGGGGCTGAAGCTCGCCGGGCTGGAAGAGGCGCCCTGCCACCTCGCCCTCTTCGCGGAGGGCGACCCGACGCAGGGCCATGGGCTCGGCCGGGAAACCATGCCGGAGACCGTGGCCTATTCCGCCGTGATGGCGCTGCACACGCTCTGGCTGGCGGCGCGGGCCGAGGGGGTGGGCCTGGGCTGGGTCTCCATCCTCGATCCGGCGGCGGTGCGGCGGGTGCTGGATGTGCCGGGGGACTGGCTGTTCATCGGCTATCTCTGCCTCGGCTGGCCGGAAGCGGAGGAAGCCTCGCCGGAGCTGGAGCGGCTGGGCTGGGAGAAGCGCCGGCCCATCGCGGAGCGGCTGCTGCGGCGCTGATCACGGCATCGAATCGTTGACAGCGAGGGCGGGCCACAACGCAATGTGGGGCATGCGCCGCCCACCTTCCTCGATGTCGATGCGACGTCGGCCCTGCATCCAGGGCGTGGGCGCTGCGCTGTTTCTAGTGCGAGGTCGGCCGAAGGGGCGTTAGCGCCCTTCACGACCCGCCGACCCGGACTTCCTGCCCACCACCGGTCGGCGGGATGTTTCATGCCTTCCGCTGGCCTGGCTTCCAGCGGAGATACCCTGTGACCAGCGAGATTCCGACCCTGCGTAGCGCCGTCATGACGGATGCCGGGGCGATCCGCGCCCTGTCTCGCGCGGCCTATGCCCGATGGGTCCCACTCATCGGGCGCGAGCCCTGGCCGATGACGGCGGATTACGCCGAAGCTCTGCGCAAGGGGCATCGGATCGGCCTGCTGCACCAGGGTGATGTGCTGGCCGGGCTGGTGGAGATGATCCTGGAGCCGGACCATCTGATGATCGAGAATGTCGCGGTGCTGCCGGCGCATCAGGGCCAGGGGCTGGGCCGCTTCCTGGTCGCCCATGCCGAGGCGGTGGCCCGTGCGGAGGGGTATGGGCAGGTCCGGCTCTACACCAACCAGCGCTTTGCGGAGAACATCCACCTCTACCGGCGCCTGGGCTACGAGGTGGAGAGGGAAGAGACCTGGACGGGCGGGGTGATCGTCCACATGCGCAAGCCACTCGAGGGCTGAGGCGAAGGGGATGCCGCCCGGACGGCATCCCCGGCCGTGGTGGCTACAGGGCCGCCTCGGCCACCTTGATCTCCCGCACCCCGTGGCGCCGGATCACGCTCATGACCAGGAAGGTCATCAGCGCGCCCACCACCAGGCAGGCCGCGAGGAAGAGCATCGGCGTCGTGTTGCTGCCCGTGCTGTCGCGGATCCAGGGGATCGCGTTCTGGGCGATGAAGCCGCCGAGATTGCCGACCGAGTTGATCGCCGCGAGCCCCGCCGCCGCCGAGGCGCCGGTCAGGAAGGCCGAGGGGATGGCCCAGAGCACCGGCTGCGGCGCGAAGATCCCGACCGCCGCGCCGCAGAGGAAGACGAAGCGCAGCGTGTTGTCCGGCACATAGACGCTGAGCACGAGGCAGGCGGCGCCGAACAAAGCGGGGATGACGATGAAGGCGGTGGGGCTCTTCCCGGCGGCGAGCTTGGGCCAGGCATAGAGGCCGAGCGCCACCAGCAGCCAGGGGATCACGTTGATCCAGCCATTGGCGGTGTTGCTGACGCCGAAGCCCTTCACGATGGTCGGCAGCCAGTAACTGAGCCCATAGGCGCCAAGCGGGAAGGCGACGTAGTAGAGCGACATCAGCAACACCCGCCGGTCCCCCAGCACGGCGAGGGGGTTCTTGTGCTCGGTCTTGCGCATGCGCTGCGTCTCGTCCGAGAGGCGGCGCGCCAGCCAGTCCTTCTCCTCCTGCGACAGGATGCGGGATTCCTGCGGCCCGCGGTCGAGGTAGAAGAGCGTCGCGATGCCCATCACGATGGCGGGCACGCCCGTGACCAGGAAGACCCACTGCCAGCCCTGGTGGCCGCCAAGCCCGTCGAGGTCGAGCAGCATGCCGCCGATCGGCGCGCCGATGGCGTTGGCGAAGGCGCTGAAGACCATGAAGGAGCCGACCATGCGCCCGCGGTATTCATGCGGGTACCACAGCGTCAGGAGGTAGAGCACGCCGGGGAAGAAGCCGGCCTCGCAGACGCCCAGCAGGAAGCGCAGGATGTAGAACATCGTGGTGCCCTGCGTATAGGCGAGGGCGATGGTGACGGCGCCCCAGGTGACCATGATGCGCGCGAACCAGCGCGGCGCGCCGAACTTCTCCAGGAAGATGTTGCTCGGCACCTCGAAGAGGAAATAGCCGATGAAGAAGAGGGAGGCGCCGAGGCCATAGGCGTATTCCGACAGGCCGAGCGCGCCGACCATCTGCAGCTTGGCATAGCTGACGTTCTGCCGGTCGATATAGGCGATCAGGTAGATGATCCCCAGAAAGGGGATCAGGCGCCGGGTGATCTTGGAGATCACCTGTTTCTCATGGACCACGATGCTTCCTCGATCTTGGTTCGCACCCCGCTTCCCTTGCCGGATGCCGGCTTCGCGCATGCAAGGGGACCTCGCCTCGCCCGGAACAGAGACGGATTCAGGAGTGCCGTACGAGGATAAGCCAATGCGGGAACCAGATCATGTTACCGATCCGCAACATGGCGGGCGGTGACGGATCCAGGCCGCGCCAGCCATACCGGGGGGCTCCCGCCCGGCCCAGCGGAGGCCCGGGGCGCTCGGCCGGAGCCGCTACCGGCGCATGGGAAGCTCTTCCAGCCGGGTCTGGACGGTGCGGCCGCCTTCCCAGGAATTGGCGCCCTCGGCGACCTCTGGCATGGGGATGCCCTCCCGCTTGCGCCGCCGCTCGTCCGTGGAAATCCCCAGGCGGCGGTCCCGCGCCTCGACCATCTCCGGATGCGCCTGACCGTCGCCGGTGAAGCCCATCATCAGTTGCGGGATGCCATAGGGGAAATCGTCCCGGTCGTACTGCCAGTTGTGGAAGGTCTTGCCGTAGGTCGAGACGAGATCCTTGAAATAGGCCCGCTCGGCCAGTTCCGGGATGCCGGGCGCCACCAGCAGGCCCGACTTCACCTCGTAGTGGTGGCTGTGCCAGAGGCGCTTCTCCTCCTCCGGCAGGCTGCGGAAGCGCTCCTCGCTGATGATGTACTCGATGCCGATCAGCCGCGCATCCGGCCGGTTGGAATCGAAGATCACGCACTGGTGCAGGTCGTGCCGCAGATGGATGCAGAAATGCGTCGCCTCCACCTGCCGGCCCATGTCGTCCCCATACATGTGGAAGCCGTTCAGGTAGGTGCTCATCGCCTCCAGCGGATACTTCGTCTGCATGGCGCCGGCGGCGAGGTCCAGGGCGCGGTGCTTCAGCGGATGGCCCTTGCCGGTGCGCGCCGTGGCCAGCACCTTGCGGCCCAGCAGCAGGCCCGCCGCGGCGGTGACGCCGGCAGCGACGCCGAGACCGATGGCGGAAAGCGGGCTGCGGCCGCCGCAATGCGCGCAGGACCTGTCGTGGAACCATGCCATGGCCTTGCCTCCTCTGCGCAGGAGGAACGCGGCGAGACCCGGAAGGTCACGGGCATCCCCCCGAAGGCCGCCTGCCCCGGGGGCAGGCGGCCTCAGCGCTGGGTCCGGGGGCAGAAGAAAGTGCTGCGCCCGGCCTGCACGATGCGGGCGATGCCGGGACACTTCGGCGGGCCGGGGCAGGCGGGGCAGGCGCCACCCTCCCGGTCATAGACATGGAAGCGCTCCTGGAAGAAGCCGACCTCCCCATCCGCCCGCACATAGTCGCGCAGCGAGGAGCCGCCGGCCTCGATGGATTCCTCCAGCACCGCCTTGATCGCCGGCACCAGCCGCGCGGCACGGGCACCGGGCACCGTGCCGGCCAGGCGGCGGGGGGAGATCCCGGCGCGGTAGAGCGCCTCCGACACGTAGATGTTGCCGAGCCCGGCCACGATGCGCTGGTCCAGCAGCGCGGCCTTGATCGGCGTCGCCTTGCCGGCCAGGGCACGGGACAGGATGGCGGGGGTGAAGGCGTCGTCCAGCGGCTCCGGCCCCAGCCCGGCCAGAAGGCGGTGCGAATCCTCCGCCGCGGTGGGAACGAGGTCCACCATCCCGAAGCGCCGCGGGTCGCAGAAGCCGACCCGCCAGCCATCCTCCGTCTCCATCACCAGGTGCTCATGCCGCTCCGGCGCCGCGCCGCGCGTGTCGGAGGCCGCGCCCTGCGGCCCCAGGGAAGGGACCGGCGGCGACTCCTCCAGCCGCGCCACCATGCGGCCGGACATGCCGAGATGGACCAGCATCGAATCGCCGGTGGACAGGCGCATCAGCATGTATTTCGCGCGGCGGCGGAATCCCTCCACCCGCGCCCCGGTCAGGCGCATCGCCAGGTCGGGCGGGAAGGGCCAGCGCAGCCCGGCGCGGCGGGTCTCGGCATGGGCGATGGTGCGGCCGGTGAGCACGGCGGACAGGCCCCGCATCACGGTCTCGACCTCGGGCAGTTCGGGCATCTTCTCTCCGATGGAGGGCGGGGGGATCACGCCCCCGGTGGGGGCATGGAAAGCCGCCGCGGGGCGGATATCCCGGCGCGGCGTTCCGCTCTAGATAGGGTGCCATGTCCGACCAGACCGATTTCGGCTTCCGCCAGGTTCCGCGCAACGAGAAGGCCAGCCTGGTGCGTGGGGTCTTCGACAGCGTCGCCCCCCGCTATGACGTCATGAACGACCTGATGTCGCTCGGCATCCACCGGCTGTGGAAGCGCGCCTTCGTGGCCGCCATCGCCGCCTCGCCGCGCGAGACCCTGCTCGACCTCGCCGCCGGCACGGGCGACGTGGCCTTCCTGGCGAAGGAGCGCGGGGCGGGGCGGGTGATCCTGTCGGACATCAACGCCAGCATGCTGAGCGTCGGACAGGGCAGGGCGCTGTCGCGCGGACTGGCCGAGGGGCTGAGCTTCGTCTGTTCCGATGCCGAGCGGATTCCGCTGCCGGACCGCAGCGTGGAGAAGGTCTCCATGGCCTTCGGCCTGCGCAACTGCACGGACAAGGATGCCGTGATCCGGGAGGCGCGACGGGTGCTGCGGCCGGGCGGGCGATTCCATGTGCTGGAATTCTCCCGCCTGCGGATCGACGCGCTGGCGAAGCTCTACGATGCCTGGAGCTTCAAGGCCCTGCCGGCGATCGGCGCCAAGGTGGCCAACGACGCCGAGAGCTACCAGTACCTCGCCGAAAGCATCCGCCAGTTCCCGGACCAGGAAAGGCTGGAGGAGATGTTCCGCGCCGCCGGCCTGGAGCGTGTGTCGCACCGCGACCTCTCGGGCGGGATCGTGGCGATCCACACCGGCTGGCGCCTCTGACCCGGGCCTGACCTGCCACTCCCGCCCGGCCTGCTGCGCCGCAGCGCCGGGCAGGAATGCGCTCCCGGCGGGGCTGGACCTATCCGCTTCGGTGCCGCTCCGGCCTATCTGGTCCGGGGCCGTCCGAGCCTGACGCCCCGGCGTGGCCGCCTGCCGCGCCCCCGTCGCCCGCTGCCCGGCGGGGAAGGCTCCTGACCGAAGCAGCAGCGGAAGAGGTGATGCATGGCGGAAAGCGCGGCGCAGTTGCGCGAGCACGACGGCGGCCCGTCCTCCGGGCTGATCCTGCTCCTGGCCATCTCCTGCGGCATGGCGGTGGCGAACATCTACTACGCCCAGCCGCTGATCGGGCTGATCGCCCCCTCCATCGGCCTCGGCCCGGCGGTGGCGGGGCTGGTGGTGACCCTGACCCAGCTCGGCTACTGCGCCGGGCTGATCCTGCTGGTGCCGCTGGGCGACCTCGTGGAGAACCGCCGGCTGGTGGCGCTGACCCTGGCCGGCTCCACCCTGGCGCTGCTGGGCGCCGGGCTCGCCACCTCGGCGCCGGTCTTCCTGCTGGCCTCGCTGCTGGTCGGCATCG
The DNA here is from genome assembly GCF_001950415.1 of Roseomonas sp. TAS13. Taxonomy (NCBI): domain Bacteria; kingdom Pseudomonadati; phylum Pseudomonadota; class Alphaproteobacteria; order Acetobacterales; family Roseomonadaceae; genus Roseomonas; species Roseomonas sp. TAS13. Next base: position 1,766 of record NZ_BDLP01000211.1, on the reverse strand, counting down.
CCTCGGTGGCGGTGCAGATGCTGGTGCCGCTGGCCGCGCACATGACGCCGGAGGCCCGGCGCGGGCAGGTGGTGGGCAAGGTGATGAGCGGGCTGCTGCTCGGCATCCTGCTCGCCCGCCCGGCGGCCAGCCTGATCGCCGACCATTTCGGCTGGCGGTCGGTCTTCATCCTTTCCGCCGTGCTGATGGCGGGCCTCACGGTGATCCTGTCCCGCCGCCTGCCGGAGCGCCGCCCGCATCCGCAGGCGGGCTACGGCGCGCTGCTGCGCTCGCTCTGGCCGGTGCTGCGCGACACGCCGATCCTGCGCCGCCGCGCCGCCTACCAGACGGCGCAGTTCTGCAATTTCAGCCTGTTCTGGACGGCGGTGCCGCTGCACCTGATGGAATCGCCCTTCCACCTGTCGCAGACCGGCATCGCGCTTTTCGCCCTGGCCGGGGCGGCGGGCGCGCTGGTCGCCCCTCTGGCGGGCTGGCTGGCCGACCGGGGGCTGACCCGGCCCAGCACGGGCCTGGCCTTTGCCTTCGCTCTCTGCGCCTTCGTGATCGCCTGGCTGGGGCGGGATTCGCTGGCGGCGCTGGTGGTCGCGGCGGTCGTGCTGGATGCCGGGGTGCAGATGACGCAGATCCAGGGACAACGCGCCATCTACACGCTGCGGGCGGAGATCCGCTCGCGCCTCAACGGGCTCTACATGGCGATCTTCTTCCTGGGAGGAGCCGTGGGTTCCACCATGGCCAGCCTGCTCTTCACCCAGGGCGGCTGGACCGGCGTGGCCTGGTTCGGCGGGGCCGTCGCCCTGGCCGGCATGGCCTATTACCTCACGGAGCTGACCGGGCGGCAGGCGGCGCTGGCCGGCCGCTGACGGCGGCGGGCCTCCGCCTCAGCGCGTGCCGGTGGAGCCGAATCCGCCGGTGCCGCGCCGGGTCTCCGGCAGCGCCTCGACCTCCGCCCATTCGGCATGGGTCACGGGGGCCAGCACCGCCTGGGCGATGCGCATGCCGCGCTCCACGGTGAAGCTCTCCTGCCCGGCATTCATCAGGATGACCGAGAGCTCGCCGCGATAATCCTCGTCCACCGTGCCGGGCGTGTTGGGCATGGTGATGCCGTGCTTCAGCGCCAAACCGGAGCGGGGGCGCACCTGCAGCTCGTGCCCCGCCGGCAGCGCGACGCAGAGCCCGGTCGGCACCAGCACCCGCCCGCCCGGGGGGATGGTCAGCGGTGCCGTCACCGCCGCCAGCAGGTCCATCCCCGCGGCGCCCGGCGTGGCATAGGCGGGCAGGGGCAGGCCCTCGGCATGGGGCAGGCGGGTGACCTGGATGGTGGCGTGGCTCATGCCAGCGCCTCCGCGATCCGGGCGGCAAGGCGGTGCGCCACCTCCTCCTTCGGCAGGCGCGGCCAGTCCTCGATGCCGTCCCGCGTCACCAGATGCACCCTGTTCTCCGCGCCGCCCATCACATCCCCCGAGACATCGTTGGCCACGATCCAGTCGCAGCCCTTGCGCGCCAGCTTGGCCTGGGCATTCGCCAGCAGGTCGTCCGTTTCCGCCGCGAAGCCCACCACGAGGCCGGGGCGCCGCGCATGGTGCGAGAGCGTGGCCAGGATGTCCGGGTTGGGCACCAGGCGCAGCTCCGGCGGGGCCGCGCCCTCGCGCTTCTTGATCTTGCCGTTGCTGGCCTCGGCCACGCGCCAGTCCGCCACCGCCGCGGCGCAGACCGCCGCATCCACCTGTCTCTTGATCACATCTACGCACAGCTCCACCGTAAGGCGA
>NZ_BDLP01000210.1:0-7777 GCF_001950415.1 Roseomonas sp. TAS13 | reverse complement strand
TCGCCTTACGGTGGAGCTGAGCGTAGATGTGATCAAGAGACAGCCCCAAGGGCAGGCCGCTTCAGCCCGGCCCGCCGAGCCTGGGCTGGGTGCCGTGGCGCTGGCGCAGGGCGTCGAGGCGGTCGGCGAGGCTGGTGGGGGCGGGCAGGACGCCGGCGGCCTGGTTCATGGCGGCGGCGATGTTGGGGTCGTCCTTCTCCGGCTTTGTCGGGGCCAGCAGCTTGGCCTTGGCACTGGCGGCCTCGGCCTGGGCGAGGTCGCGGGCGGCGGCGTCCTGCATCGCCTTGAGCGCCACGCTGAGGCCGCTGGTAGCGCCGGAGAGGCCGGCGGCCTGGCGGGCAGCCTCGGCGCGCTGCTCGGCTATCTCGCGCTGCTGTCCGGCGCGGGTCATGTCGCGCTGGGCACGGTTCAGGGCGTCGCGCGCCGTGCGGAGCTTCTGGCCGGCCTGGTCGTAGGCGCCCTGGAGCATGTCCACGAACTCCTTGGCATCCACCGCGTCCTGCTTCTCGCGGTCCACCTCGGGGGCCATTTCCTCCAGCATGTTGAGGAGGGTGGCGAGGGACTGCTCGATGCCGGACTTCCTCGCCGGATCGGTCTCGGCGGCGGACTGGCGCTGGAGGACCTCGGCGGCGGCCATGCGCTGGTCGGAGAGCTGCTGGATGGCCTGGGCCTCGCGGGCCTCCTTCTCATAGGCCTGGCGGGCTTCGGCGACCTGCATGCCCAGGCGGTCGAGATGCTGCTCCATGGTGCGGAGCTCGGCCTCGGTGGCCGATTTCGGGTCCCAGCGCACGATGGCCTCGATGGCGCTGTTGACGGCCTGGTCGGTCTTCACGCCGACGAGGTTGCGGATGAAGGCGAGCATGGCGGTTCTCCCAATGGGCTTCGGGGCGGAGGGTGGTGCGGCAACGCTTCAGCCGGCCATGGCGCCGGCATTGAGCAGGGCCACGGCGATCTGGGTGCCCACCAGGGCGATGGCGGCGGCGGTGTTGCCCGTCTCGATCGCCGCGCGCAGGCCCCGGAAGATCCAGGCGACCAGCGCGAAGACCACGAGCTGGATCACCAGGGCGACGAGGCCCCAGACCAGGATGTCGATGGTGAGCCGGCTGGTGGCCAGGGTGGCGGCGAGCGGGATGGCGAGCGAGACCAGCGTGCCGCCGAGCACCACCCCGGCGGCGGTGTTGCCCGCCCGCATCAGCGCGACCTCGTGGAAGGGTGTGATCGCGATATAGGCGGCGGCACCGGCGGCGAGCAGCAGCAGCGTCACGCCGAACTGCACGATCAGCACGGGGATGCCCGCCGCCAGGGTGTTCAGGATCGCGTCCACGGGTGGCTTTCCTTCCGGGATGGCTGTGTCAGCCGGCGAGGCCGAGCGAGGCGGGGTTGAGGTCGATGCCGGCGCGGATCTCGACCCAGGCGGAGGAGCCGTCCTCCACGCTCTGCACCAGGATGTATTCGGTCTGCGGCGCGGGGGCGGGGGCGCCGGTCGGGGCGGCGTAGAGCATGGCGAGGCAGCGGCGCTCACGGGTGCCGGCGGTGGTTTGCAGGCTTTCGCGGAGTTCGCGCGGGGGGACGGGCTGGCTGCCGGGCTGCCAGAGGCGGGCGTAGCGCCGGCCATCCCTGGTCTGGAATTCCGGCCAGCCGATCATGCCTTCCCGGGGGTCGAGCCAGGCCTGCCATTCGGCCTCGTCCGCCGGGGTGACCTCGTCCAGCAGGGTGAAGTAGCGGCATTCCTCCGGCGTGCCGTCGGGGCCGGGGTGGACCTGCAGCATGGGCGAGTCCTGGCCGGGGAGGTAGAGGCGCAGCAGGGATTCACCGGCACCGGCGCCCGCGATCTGGCCGAGGCCCTCGACGCTCAGGCGCTGCGCGGCTTGCGGCGCCGCCGCCTTGAGCGAGGCGCCGGCCAGGAGGAAGGGCGTCGGGTCCAGCGTCACGGTCATGCCGAGGCGGTAGCGGTCGGGCGTATAGCCCTCGCCCGACATCTTGTGGCGCAGCATGTCGCCCGCGCTGGCGATGCTGCCCATGGTGCCGGTCCGGTTCATGCCGCCCTCTCCCCCGCTGCTGCCATTCCCTGGGCCGGACCGCCGGTTCCGCGCCATGGCCAGGGCGCCGAGCAGGCCGCCGCCGACCACCACCACGCCCAGCACCATGCCGATGCCCGCGCCATGATGCTCCGTTGGCGTGACGGCGTCGCGGTTGGCGGTGGCGACCTCCGGCGGCACGTCGGGGGGCAGGTAGTCCGGGTCGCGGCTGGCCCTGCTGCTGCGCCAGGGAGCGGTCGAGCTGGTCGAGCTGGGCGCGGATCTGCGGGTCGTTGCGCGCGGCCTGCTCCGCCTGGGCGCGCCAGTCGCGCAGGGCGGGGTCATCCTGGTGGTTGCGGAAGAAATCCGTATGGCCGGGGCGGTTCAGCGTGCTGAGCAGGAACCAGAGGAAGGCGGCGTCCCACATGCCGAAGCCGCGCGGGCCGGAAAGCACCGCGCCGCCGGGGTTCCAGCCCCGGTCGCGGTACCAGTCGGGGCCGCCATAGGTGCCGCGCGGGGCGGTGGCGCGGCCGGTGTTCCAGTTGCCGCCCCAGGAGCCCCCCCAGCCACCCCCTTGGCCGCCACCCTGGTTCCCAACGGGGGGCCCACCGGGGGCCCCACCGGGGGCCGGGACCGGCGCGGGGATGCGGCGGCTGGCCTCGCGTTCGCGCATCCGGCGCAGGGCGTCACCGGCGGCCTCCCGGTTGTAGGAGCGGTCGGAGGCCGAGCCGCCCATGCCGGGGATGCGGCCGAAGCCCGAATCGGGGCGGGCATAGCCGCCGCTGGACGGGGTGCGGGAGGGGGCCGCGTAGCCGCCGAAGGAAGGGGTGCGCGGCGCGGCGCCGGAATAGCTGGGGCGCGAATAGCCGCCGCTGGAACGCGCCGCGCCAGGCCGGGCCAGGGCCTCCGCCGCCGGAAGGGCGAGCAGGAGGCAGGCAAAGGCGGCGGACAGGAGGCCCGGGCGGACCTGCCGGAGACAGGACATGCCGCCATGCATAGGCGATCGGGCGCCCGGCGGCGAGGAGGCAACGAAAATGTCACCCGGCGGTCCGGGCGGCGGTTGCGCCGCCACCCGGCCCAGGGACCTCTCCCCCGGAGGGGCGAGAGCCTCAGCGGAAGTAGTAGGCCGCCACGGCGGACTGGTAGATCAGGCTGAGCAGGTCGCGGCCGATCTGGAAGTATTTCGGATCGAGCCGGGGCATGGCGATCAGCTCGTCGCCCGGGCTGGGCCCCACGGCCGGGTCGAGGATGATCTCGCCGCTGGCCTTGCGGATCATGATGTTGCGGATGTCGCCCCGGTCGGCGAAGCCGCCGGCCTGGTCGATATACTGCTGCACCGTCATGCCGGCGCGCCAGACCACGGTGGTGGGGGAAAGGACTTCGCCCGCCACCATCACCGTCTGGCTGCGCTCGGGGATCACGATGGTATCGCCGTCCTCCAGCCGCACGTCGGCGCAGCGGCCGTTGCGGTCGGAGACGACGAGGCGCCCCTCCGGCTTGATGCGCCGGCCGCGCTGGATGTAGCCGAGCACGAGCTGTGCCTCGGTGTTGCGGATCTCCGCCACGCCGGTGGTGGCGGCAGTGGACATGAAGAGCTGCCGTTCCAGCCGGTCGAGAGATTCGTTCAGCGCGCGCTGCTGCTGCGCGGCGATGCGCGGGCGCAGCAGATAGACCGAGGCGGTGTCGGCCAGGCGCGGGTCCACCGACACGTAGTCGAGGAGCTGGCAGAGCCCGACATCGCGTTCGGCGATCAGCACGGAGGGGCCGATGCGGCTGCCCTCGATGTTCACGCGCACCGTGGGCGGCGGGGCGTCGGTGATGAAGCTCACCACGTCCTGGTCGCTCAGGGAGAGGCTGCGGAGCTGCGCCGTGGTGACGTAGCGGGCATAGGGCTGGCCGCTGCGAGTGCCGCGCACGACCACGTTGGTGGCCGCCGGCAGGGGTGCCGCGAGGTCGATCAGCTCGGCACCCGACATGGCGCGGCCCGGCACCTCGAAGAGGTAGTTGTTGCGGACCGAGCCGTTGACGCCCACCAGCGCGCTCTGCCTGGCCACGATGATGGTGTCGTTGTCCTGCATGGTGATGGCGGGAAGCTGGCCACGCAGCAGGAAGGCGTAGAGGTCGATCTTCGCGACGGTGCGGCCGCCGCGCTGGACGGAGATGTCGCGGAAGGAGCCGCGCACCGGATCGACGCCGCCGGCGCGCACCAGGAAGTCCAGCACCGTCTCGGCGCCGGAGCCGGTGTGGCGGCCGGGGGTGCGGACGAAGCCGGTGACGAAGACGCCGATGCGGTTGGCGTTCAGCAGCACGGCATAGACCTGGACCTGCTGCGTGTAGATGCGGCGGACCTCGGATTCCACGACCTTCTGCAGGTCGCCCGAGCGGGTGCCGGCGATGCGGATCGGGCCGATCGAGGGCAGGAAGAGGTTGCCGTCGGGATCGACCTGGCCGACCGCCTCGGCCTCCACCGCGCCCCAGACGCGGACGCTGACGCGGTCGCCGGGGGCGATGCGGTAGTTCGGCGTCGGCGCGTCGATGGCGCTGGGCGAGTTCCGGGTGAAGAGCGAGGCGCCGAAGACGGCGCGCGTCGGGCCGGGAAAGCGGTCGGGCTCCGCCAGGGGGCCGGTGGCGTTGGCGCCACCCTCGGCCTCGGTGGCGGCGCCCTCGCGGTTGATCTGCGTCTCGCTGCCGAGCAGGCGGTCGATCTGCGACGGGGCCAGGGAGTTGTCGGAGCCGCCGCCATTGGCGGTCTGGCCCGACAGCCGCCCGGGCACGGCCTGCCCCACCGTCTGCTGCGACTGCTGCAGCATCTGCGGCAGGGTCTGTGCCTTGGCGGCAGTCGGCAACAGCGGCACCAGCAGGGCCGCGGCCAGGATCAGCGCACGCATCTCATGCATCCCCCAAACAACAGTGACGCCAACCTGTCCCCCTCCCCGGGGATCAGGAGGCGTGTTCCCGAACGCCGGCGACGACGAGCCAGCCCATCGCGTAGAGCACGCAAAGGATCGCGAAGAGGCTGCCCAGGATGAATCCGGCCTTCGGATACTCGGCCTCCTGGGCCATGTTCGGCTCCACTACGCGGGCCAGGAAGAGTGCCTGGCGCTGCGCGTCCACCCGCGCCGTCTCCAGCGAGGCGGTGGCGGAGGCGAGCTGCTTGTCGGCGAATTCCCGCTCCAGCAGCAGGCGCTCATAGCCCGCGAGCTGCTGCGGCAGCGCCTGCCGGCCGTCGGCCGTGATGCGGGCGCGCTCGATGGCGATCTGGCGCTCCAGCGCGTCGATCCGGTTCTGCACGTTGCGCAGCTCCGGGTTGCCGGGGCGCAGATAGGCGGTCTTCTCGATCAGCTCGGCACGGGCCTGGGTCAGCGTCGCCTCCAGCTTGGCCACGATCTCCAGGCTGGCCTTGGCCTCGCTGGCGGGATCGACGAGACGCTCGCGGACGCGGAAATCGGTCACCGCCTCGCGCGCCGCGATCACCCGCTGCTCGGCGCGAGTGACCTCGGCGCGGGCGACGTTCAGCGTGTTCTCGCGCGCGCGGTCGCCGAGCTTGTTCACGAGCCCTTCGGAGAGGGTGAGCAGCGCCTCGGCGACGGCCTGGGCGTCCTCGGTCCGGAAGGCGCGCACGCTGAGCGTGACCGTGCCGGAGGAGCTGTCATGCGAGACGTTGACCATGCGCTTGTAGTACTTGAGCAGCCGCTCCGCCGGCGGGTCGCTGTCCCAGAGCCGCGCCACGAGATCCGCCTCGGGCCGCCGCCAGATCTCCACGAGGTTCAGCGTCCGCTGCACGCCGTCCAGCGCGTCGCGCGACTTGATGAAGTCCACGATCGCCAGCGCGTCCTCGTTGGAGGAGGTGAATCCGGCCGAGGTCAGCAGCGAGCCGAGGGCGCTGGAGGCGGTGGGCCCGCCGGAGCGGGTGCGGACGAGAAAGCGCGCCTCGCTCTGGTACTGCGGCGTGGCGACCAGCAGGAAATAGGTGGAGGCGATGAGCATCGGCAGGCCGATGACCAGCAGGATCATGCGGTAGCGGTGCAGCAGCGCCTGCAGCCGGCCGCGGCGGCGCGGCAGCGGCGGCAGGACGTTGCTGCCCTCGAGGCCGCCTGTCGCGTCAAAGGGACTGATAGGCGGCGATAGCTTCATCGACATCCTCGTAGAAATCCAGGCGGCCCTGGCGGAGCACGCCGGCCGTCCGGCAGAAGAGGCGGACCTGTTCCGGGCTGTGGGAGACCATCAGCAGGGCGGAGCGGGACAGGCGCTCCTCCATGGCCTGGTGCGTGCGGTCCACGAAGCGGGCATCGCCGGCGCCCACGGCCTCGTCCACCAGGTAGCAGTCGAAATCCACCGCGAAGGAGAGGCCGAGCAGGAGGCGGCTCATCATGCCGGCGGAATAGGTGCGGACGGGTTCGTGGAAATAGGGACCGAGCTCGGCAAAGTCCTGCACGTAGTCGAGGACCTGCCGCACCGGGATGCCGTAGATGCGGGCGATGAAGCGGGCGTTGTCGGCGCCGGTGAGGCTGCTCTGCACGCCGATGCCGGAGGCGAGCGGCCAGCTTACCGACATGTCCTTCCAGACCCGCCCGACGGTCGGCATCTCCACGCCCGCGAAGATCCGCAGCAGCGTGGACTTGCCGGCGCCGTTGCGGCCGAGGATGCCGACCGCGTCGCCCGGATGGACCACCATGTTCACGCCCTGGAGCACCTGCTTCACCCCGGCGCGGGTGTGGTAGGCCTTCCAGACGTTTTCCAGCACCAGCATGGCGTCAGTACATGCTCAGCTTGCTGCGCACGGCGCGCAGCGCCAGCATGCCGGTGACGTTGCTGCCGACGATCCATTCGAGGATGTAGACCGTGTCGTAGTAGGAGGGGAGCTGGTCGCCGAACTGGCCGTCGCGGATCATCTCGTGGATGTTGATCAGCGGCATCCAGAGCAGGATCTCGCGCCATTCCGGGGAGAACCAGTTCAGCGCGAAGAAGGCGCCGGAGACGGGCATCAGCAGGTAGGTCACGGGGTGGACGAGGCGGTCGAAACCTTCCCAGCGCCCCCCGGCCGAGGCCAGCAGGAGCGACAGGCCGTGGCTGAGCAGGATCATGCAGGACACGCCGAGCAGCAGCAGGCCGGGATTGGCCGGCGGCTTCTCCGCGACAAAGGAGCAGACCGCGACGATCACCACGATCACGCCGAGGATGGCGGAGGATTCGAGGATGTTGCGCGCCAGCATGATGTCCAGCAGCGTCACGCGCTGGTGGTAGAGCAGGGTGAGGTTGGAATGGATCGCGCTGGGGGCGCGGGTGACGACGGAGCGGAAGACGAAGAAGGGCACGTAGCCGAACATCGAGAACAGGAAGGGATCGATGCCCCCCGGCATGTCATGCCCCGACAGGGAGTGGAGCATGCCCACCGCCGTGCCCAGGGTCAGCGGTTCGAGGAAGAGCCAGAGGAAGCCGATGTTGTGGCGGCCGAAGCGCGTATGCAGCTCGCGCATGAAAAGCGCCCCCACCACGGCACGCTGCACGTGGAAGGATTCCAGCAGGCTCGGCTTTTCCCCGTAGGAGATGCTCACGTCAGGTCACAACTGTCCGAAGGTGCCGCCACTGAGCAGCGGACGGGTGGGCACCCAGCCGAGGGCGGGGTCCTGGCAATAGACGCGGCTGCCGGGGGCGCCGCCGATCTGCACCTCGCGGCAAGGGCGGCCGGAGGCGGCGTCATAGGCGCGCACCACCCGCACGCTGGCGACGCGGCCGCCATCGGGCAGGGGCAGGCTGGC
>NZ_BDLP01000209.1:0-7815 GCF_001950415.1 Roseomonas sp. TAS13 | reverse complement strand
TCGCCTTACGGTGGAGCTGTGCGTAGATGTGATCAAGAGACAGGCGAAGGGGTCGCCCACCACCGGGCGGCGCCCGAACCGCGCGATCCCGAGCTGCTCGACGAGTTCGGGCAGGGTGCGGGCGTCGGTGCCGAGCCTGGCGTTGGCCCGGTCCAGGACACCGACGTAGAGCGGGTCGGCCTCGTCGCGGAGGCTCTCGATCTCCTCGACGCGCTTCGAGACACCGACCTGCTGCGAGAAGGACATGGCAGCCAGCGTGCGCTGCCGGATGACCTCACGCTCCTCATCGAAGCGGGCCCGAGCGGCAGCGCGCTCGGCCTTGCTCGTGCCCTCCTGGGACGGGAAGCGCCGCCATGCAGCGGGAAGCGGGGCACCGTTCTCGTCCTCGCGGATCAGGTGCCTCGCCTTGGCGTCGTCCGGCACGAAGCGGCAGGCGGACACCTGCTGCGCCGTCACCTTGGCTTCTCGGCGGGAGACGCCTTCGGGATCCATCCGCATCAGAGCCTCGAAGAGTTCGAGGTCCTCTTCTGGATCATCAGTAGCGGGCAATAGGCTGGCTAGCACGCAGGCGCGCACTAGGACCAGCGGCTTGCGGCCCTTCCAGTAAGAACCCAGCGCGGTGAGCGTCTGCCCCGCCCCGGCCTTCCGCTCCTTCTGAGCCTCGATGCCAACCTTCTGCGCGGGGAAGACCCGCTCAATCAGCGCGGGTGCATCCTGTAGGGAGAACGGTGCCAGTCCGCGGGCGGTGGGCGAAGGGACGGTCATGGTGTCCATCGGCATGGGCTCAGTGCTTCCCCGAGGGAATGTCGAACAGGGGCAGGGCGACCTGCTGCTTAGGGGGCGCCGGACGCGGAGCGCGGGGCTCGGCTGGGCCGCCCGACAGGAGCAGGGCGGCGCCGCGCATCACCCGCTCCGACGGGCGGCTCTGGAGCCAGCCCGCGAACCACCAGCGTTCCTCCGGACGCAGGGAGGCCCAGCACGCCCCGACAGCGGCGACGTCCGCCTCGTCTGCCGCCGCGGTCGCGCAGGCGAGCAGGATCAACTCCTGGCCCAGCATCCGCTCGACCTTGGTCGTGCCGGGCTTCCAGGCGCCCGGGGGCAGGCGCAGCGACCGCAGCCGCTCGTTGAATTCCCGTCGAGCGAGGTCGGCGATGGCGTTCCAGCGGGCCCGGGGGAGAATGCAGCGCTCCACCTCGTCCCCCTGACCAGCGGAATGCCCGCCTACGCCGAAGTCCTCGACGATGCGGACCTCACCGCCGCGGACCTCGGGGATCACGACGCGGACGTGGTGCGGCCACTCCATGCGCGGGCAGCCGAACCCTTCCACCTCGGTGCGCCGCGACCGGGATCCGGCCCGCGGCTTCGGGGCGGTGCGGCCGCCCTCCTGCCCGGTCATCAAACGTCGTCTCCCTGGCGGATTGCGTCACGGGGATCCTCGATGTCGATCGGCACCGCCTCCAGGAACTCGATGAGGTCCTTCCCGGTCGGGAACCGGATGCTGGCCAAGGAGAGGGTGGCGGGTGCCTCCTCGACCTCCAGAGCGCTCCGGGCGGCGGTCAGGAGCCCCTTGAGATGGTCGCCGGTGACCTTGCTGCCGCTGCCGAGCGCGATGGTGACGGTCCTGTCGCCCTCGCCAACCGTTATGCGCCTGCCCACGGCCGACGCCGAGGCGGCCTGGATAGCGTCCAGGGCGTCGTAGGTGCCCTTGGTGGCGGTCCAGGCTAGCTTCGCCGAGGTGAGCAGGGCAGGCCTGCGTTCGTCCACGTGCTCCCGGACCGTCGGGATGCGAGGCCCAGCCCCGTCGCCGCCTCCGCCCGTTCTCTCGCGGGCGCCCCGGGTCCGGCGGTCGAAGCGGTGCTGGTTCTCGGCCTCGATGTCGCCATCCACCGCGACGACCCGGACGTGGACGTCCTGGTCGGCCCCGACATCGAACGGGCCCTCGTACTCCAGGCCGGAAGCCTTCGGCGACGAGGCGTCGGTGGTGTAGCGGACGGACGCTGCGGACGGCACGACGACGAGGGTAATCTCGCGGCCGTCCACCGAGGGCTTCTCGTCGAACAGGATGGTGATCCTGTTCTTCCAGGTCGTCGGATCTCCGGTCGGCGCCGTTTTCGTCGGGTCCACGGCCAGGAAGGACAGGCGGAGTTCCTTCGTTTTGAACCGGGCCTCCTTCAGCTCGGGCGACGCTTCCGAGACCGCCGAACCGACGGCCCAGTGGATTCGCGGCGACGGACCGGCGTCGAGCGCCTGGACCGAGATGGTCGCCTCCCCCGTCATCTCGTCATAGGACTCGGTGCTGACCGAGACGCGGGTCCGGTCGGGCTCGAAGGGGCCCTTGAGGATTTTGCCCTCGCGCTCGCGCCAGACGTCCTTGGTCAGGGCATGCTTGCGGATGGCCTCGAGCCCCCCGGGAGGCAGGAACGGAAACCGGCCGACCTCCCGGGCCCGGGCCTGGAGGTCCGACCAGGAGAGGCGCTTGTCGCTCCCCCAGAGAAGATCGGAGGCTCGCACGAGCAGGGTGTCGAGCACCTTCTCGTCGCCCTCCACCTCCAGATAGAGCTTGCCAGCGGCGACGAGAGCCTCCTCGACCGATGCCTCGCCATGCAGCTCCGGCTTCTTTCCGGCCTCGCGGGCCGATCGGAGGCTAAGCTTGGCGGGGACGAGCCGAACCTGCTTCACGGTCGCGTCGTAGGCCGGGTACCAGACTTGGTTGTAGGTGGCCTCGATGGTGGAGGTCAGATCGAACTCCGCCATCGCCCTCTTCTTCTCGACCTCCGCATGGTTGGGGTGGTCCTCGGACAACGATGCCAGCACCCTGGCGCAGGCGTAGATGCGCCGGACGTGCTTCTCGATGTTGGCGAACTCGGTGGAGGAGCCGTTGACGATGACGAAATTGTTCTTGTTCGGCTGGCCCATGAACAGCTCGCCCGCCAGCTTCGGCGGCACGTCGCTGTCCGGGTTGATGACGATGAGCTTGCGCTCCCGGGTCAGCTCGCCCGCGATCTTCCCGACCTCCGGGAGGGCCATCACCCCCTGGTAGGCTTTCTTGCGGGAGGGCACGAAGGCATCGGCGAGACGGCGCTCCATCTCGTCGTCGATGCGGTTGGCCGGGGCGTTCTCCGCCTCCCGGGCAAGCCGCTTCTCGATGGTCTCGTTCGGCGAGTAGTAGAGCCTGCCCTCGCGCGGGTCGCGGTGCAGGTGGTAGCCACCCTCGAGCTTGGCGATCGCGGCCTCGAATTCGGAGGCCGTCCGGCCCGGCGCGACGAGATACTCGATGACCTGCTTCGCGGGGAGGCCGATCTTGTCGTCCACGTCGGGCTTCAGAGAGGCGGCCAGGATGACGTTCGCTGCCTGGGTGCCCGCGTCTGAGCCGAGCTGCCGGTCGACGGTCTCGGCCACGGCCTGCCCACCCCGGGCGATGTCCTCGGTGATGGCCGGAAGGAGTTCCGAGAACGGCAGGTCGGTCGTCCGCATCTCCGGCTCGTTGAGGTCCATGTGCTGGACGCCGACGAGATGGACGGTGTTCGGCCGCCCCTCGCGCCACACGCACCGAACGATGGCGCTCATCAAGGACAGCAGGCCGCGGGTCTTCCGGAACCGCTCGTTGTTCTGGAAGAGGCCGATCACCTCGCGCAGGCTCGGCTGGAAGGGGTGGCAGCGCCGGATGTCCTCGGCGTACTGCTCCGGGGTCCGGGCCACGGCGCGCGAGCGCACCGCCTCGTCCATGGCGGAGGCATAGGCCTGGGCGACCTCCTCGACCTGATCCGGGGTGGCGAGCTTCTTGAACAGCCGCCGCTTCAGGATCTCGAAGATCTCGTCCGTGTTGACGGCGACCGGCTCGATCACCTTGGCGCCGCGCTTCGCCTCGCCCTCGATGTTGGCGAAGGTCTGTAACAGGGCACGGGACTCGTCCCCGTAGGTGCCCGTGAGGCTGGAGCCGACGAGCACGCAGCGGGGCAGCTTCCGCGCCGCCTCGCGCAGGTTGGCCAGGGCGTACTCGCCGTGGGAGGCCAGCGTGCCGTTGCCGATCGGAACCGCCTGGGCCATGCGGAACCAGGGTGCCATCTCGTCGATGAGGATGACCGTCGGCTCGTCGCCGATCATCTCCATCCAGGCAGCCTCGTCCGGGCCCTTCGGGCCGTTCCGCCAATGCCTGCTGAAGTCGCTGTCCGCCTTGCCGAGCTGGGAGGCGATCTCGCCCCAGAAGAAGTGGTCGGGGTTGTTGCGGCCGGAGAAGGCCACGATCCGGGCGGCGCCGAAGCCGGTCCGGATGCGGATGCCCGCTCCGTCGAGCACCTTCTCGCGGACGGTCGGGGACTTCGCGATCAGGGCGAACGACACCATCAGGTGGGTCTTGCCGCCGCCCATGGCTTGCGCGAGCAGGAAGTCTGCCTGCTGGCTCTTGCCGTCGAGGCGGGCCAGGCCGCTCTCGAACAACTGCCGCATGCCCGCGGTGACGTGGTTGCGGTCGAAGAAGGCCTCGGCGTCGGCCTCCGCGGCCCGGACCGCGAGGGCAATGTCCTCAATGTCGGCCCGCCCATCGGGCGAGAGGACGTGATCGTGCGGGACGCAGCAGTCGCGTACAGTTAGCAGCATGGACGTCTCCTGGTCAGTCTTGTGGCCGCGCGTCTGCGCTGCGGGCGAGGAAGTCGGCGATGGCCGTCTCTACCAGGCTGGAGGCGGAGACCCCCCGGTCGAGTGCCAGGATCTTCACGCGACGGATGACGTCGGCGTCGATGTGGACGAGGAACTGCTTCCGCCCTGCGGCGTCCGTTCCCCCCTTCCCATCCCTGGCCATCCTGTCCCCCGTCGCGATAGGAGCCTATTGTGATAGGTGCGGTCCCGGAAAGGCAAGGCCGCATCCTCACGCCAGGGTTGTATTCCATCCTTCAGGAGCGGGGCTAGAACAGTGGAGTCCGGCTGGGGCGAATGTCCCTTGCGGCAGTCTCGACCAAGCTAGGCTGTTCGAGGAGGCGCGCCCATGGCGAGACCATCAGCCTGCCGTCCTGATCCCGCCGAGGTGGCGAAGTACCGCTCGCGCCCGGGACATCCCGCGGCCACCATCCGCTTCGCTCTCCACGTCCAGGATCGAGACCCGACCAACGTCTGGGCACCCATGGCCCTGGCCGAGCACGCTTCCAGCCCCGAGGAGCGGCTGGCCATGCTCCAGGGCGCCGTTCAGGCGGGGCTCCGCCGGTGGATGCCGGAACGCCAGGGCCGGAAGGTCGGCTGGTGGGACGAACCGGACAGGCGCGCCAGGCCAGCAGCCGCAACACCTGATCTGGCGAAAACTTCCTGCACCCGTTCGCACCGTGCCCCTCCACCCTGCGGGAATACCCGCAGGAGGCTGCATGACCCCGTCCCACCTGAGCCTGATCGTCGGCGGCCCCGGCGAGGCGGGCGGCAAGCCACCCATCATGACCCCCCTGCCCGGCTCGGGCTCGCTGCACCTCCACCTGCACGTCGGCGCTGAGCCACGGGCTTCCGGAGAAAAGGCTCAGCCGCTCAGCCGCTGGGTTGGGCTTCTCGGAGGCATCGCCCTGGTCGCGGCATTCGGCGGAGGCTATCAGCTCGGCCGCCGGCCTGCACCGGACGACGTGTCCAACCTGCGCCCGCCGCCGATCGCCGAGTTCGCGGCGCCCACGCCTGCCATGAGGCCGACAACGCCTTCGGCCGACAGGCTTCCTCTGGTTCTGCGGCAGTTGGAGCAACCGCCCCGGATCATCCCGCCACAGGCTGCTGTGCCACAGGCAGCACCCCGGCCATCAGCCGCACCCCTCGCCCCCGCCGCTCCGGGCGCCACTGCCCCGAGCCGCAACGCCTTCGGTCTCGAAAACTGATCCTGCCATGATACAGCGTGAGATCCTCGGGCCACAGGAGCGGTTCGAACGGTCCGGCACCCAGGGCCTGCGCGACGTCCGGCCCTTCACGGCCCGGTTCGTGGAAGGCCTGAAAAGCTCGGCGTCGGCCCTGGTGCTGGCAGGCCTGGCCGGAGCGACCTTCTTCTACCCGGCCAGCCTCGATCTGACCCTGCCGGCGTCCATGCTCTACGCCACCTGGGTTCTGAGCCAGCGGGCAACCTTGCCGATCCGCCTGCCCCGCAGCGCCGGCGTCCGCGACTACAACTACCCGGACCCCGGCACCCGCCGTGCCCGCATGGCGGCGGGGTCCATCTTCCTTGGCTGGGAGCAGGGCACCGGCCAGGAGCTCTGGATCACCAACGAGGACGGCCGGCAGCATGGCACCATCCCGGGCACCACGGGCGCCGGCAAGACCACGGCCATCCTCAGCCTGCTCAGCAATTCACTCACCCATGGCTCCGGCTTCGTGCTGGTGGACGGCAAGGCCGACAACCAGCTCTATGGCCAGGTCTACGCCCTGGCCCGGTCGTTCGGGCGCGAGGACGACGTGCTCGCGCTCAACTTCCTGACGGCGAGCGGGATCAAGGAGAGCAACACCTTCAACCCGTTCGCGGCCGGCAATGCCGACGCGATCCGCGAGCTGCTGGCGAGCCAGCTCGGCGAGCAGCAGGCCAATGACAGCAACGGCGTGTTCCGCGCCCGTGCCATCGCCTTGATCGGCACCATGGCTCCGGTGCTGGTCTGGATGCGCGACCACAAGGGCGTGCCGATCAACATCGAGACCATCCGCTTCGCGCTGGAACTGCGCGGCATCTGGATGCTGGCGACGCAGCGGATCTTCTGCTCGCGCAACGCCGAGACGGGCGATGTCATCGAGATCCCCGTCCCCGAGATGCCGGAGGACATCATCTATCCGGCGAGCGCCTATCTCGGCGAACTGCCCGGCTATGACACCTCCGTCCCCTACAACGAGCAGAAGGGCGACGAGCCCTCGAAGCAGCACGGCTTCGCGTTGTTCTATTTCACCGCGACCTTCACCCAGCTTGCCGTTTCGCTCGGCCATATCTTCAAGGTCCTGAGCGGCGACGTCGACATGCGCGACGTGGTGCTCAACCGCCGCATCCTGGTCGTGAACCTGCCGGCGCTGGAGAACTCGGACGACACCCTGGCCGCGCTCGGCAAGATCGTGGTGGCCTCGCTGCGCGGCATGCTGGCGCAGCTGCTTGGCTCCAGGCTGTCGGGCGAGTCCAGCGAGATCTTCTCCCTCAAGCCTGGCATGGGCGAGGGACCGTTCCATGTCGCCTTCGACGAACTGGCCTACTACGCGACCAACGGCATGGATCGCATGCTGGCCATGGGGCGCGGGCTGAACATCATGTTCTGGCTCGGATTTCAGGAGCTGTCCGGTATCTGGGCGAGGCTCGGTGAAAAGACCGCCTCGTTGCTCGGCAATGCAAACCTGACCATCGCCATGCGCCAGCAGGACGCGCAGCGCACCCGGGAGTGGATCGAGAAGACTGCCGGCCAGACCTACGTCACCCAGGCGACCTCTTTCCAGGGGGGTAGCGACGGCGTGTACCGCGAGGCGCAACACGCCGAGATGCGCCAGGTCGGTCGCGTCGAGTGGAACGACCTGCAGCGTCTGCTGGAAGGCGAGGCGATCGTGCTGTTCGGTGGCCGTCGCGTCTACGCCAAGCTGTTCCAGGCCAAGGTGGACACCAACGGGCCGATCCGGCTGAACATGCCTCTGATGCTCGCCGCTCCTTCCGTCCAGGAGGAGCGGAGCCGTCGCGAGGGTATCGGGGCCCTGACGGCGCTGATCGAGGCTGGAGAATTGCTCCGCGGCACCCCGGTCGAGGTTTCGCCGGCCCTGCGGGCGGCGATCGACGGCTTCAAGGCCTCCAACGCCCCGGACATTTCCGGTCGGGTCGCCGCGGCGATCGCGGCCGTGGGC